>JAFXOC010000238.1 GCA_017529085.1 Selenomonadaceae bacterium
AAAAAATTCCATTTAAGTTTTAATAAAAAAACAACGATATGAAAATTAGGAGCTTTATTTTTGTAAAACTAAAACAAATGTAGTAGGCTTTTTAAAGTTTTTTCTTTCTCTTTTCTTTGTTACTTTCTTTTCTTTTTCTTTTTTTCAAAAAAGAAAGAGAAAAGAAAGTAAAGAACACGGAAGTAAAAAAGCCAAGGAGAAGGCGGTGGACTATATGTCGCTTACGATTAGGTACAATCATGAAGCAATACTGATGCACAGGACAATGAGTGACAATCAGGCGGTGCTTGAAAAAAGCTCGGAGAAGGTAGCGTCAGCGCAAAGGGTCACGGGCGCTGCGGACGATGTGTCAGGGTACGCTATTTCGGAGCGTATGCGCGGCATGATTAGAGATTTGGCGCAGGACGTCAGAAATACTCAAAACGGCAACAGCTTGTTAAATGTTGCGGAAGGCGCGGTGTCCGATACCGTGGATATTTTGCGCGTTATGCAGTCTAAGGCGATAGACGCGGCTAACGACACCAACGATGACGAGGACAGAGCCGTTATTCAGAAGGAATACGACCAATATATCGACCAGATAGACGATAACGCGAGAGTAACTTTTAACGGCAAAACTCTTGCGGACGGTTCGAAAAATAGGGAAGGAGAGGCGACGAGAACTTCTCTTACGAACAGTATGTTGTCGGCGGATACTACGGACATCACCGCTTTCACCGATATGAAAAATCGACAGAACGAAAACTTGGGCATCACAGAGGACGATACCATTGAGTTGTCTTTTGTGAAACAGGGCGAAACCGTGACGGCCAACGTCAGCGGCGCGGACAACATGATTAAACTCATAGACGCGGCGAACAAAGCCGCGACGGAGGAAGAAGCGCTAAGGACCAAACTTAACGGCAAAGCCTTTGATACAAACGTGTTGTCGGGAAAAGTCGTAGGCGAAGATACGGCGGGAGTCACAGTCGGCACTATAGACGGACAAAACGCCATTACCATTCGCGCACAAGAAGAAGGCGTATCGGGGCAAATAGCGGGTGTTGCGGTTAAGGTGCTAGACTCCGAAGCGAAGATAAAGAAGAACGCGACGGAAACTCTCAATTCGTTTATAGAAACAGTTCGCGCAGAGGACGCGTCCGACAACAACGATTTAGTAATCCACACGGGACCTAAAGCCAACCAGAACCTCAGAATGTATATGACGGATATGAGAAGTTACGCTTTAGGCTTACGCGGCGCGGACGGCAAAACTCTTGCCATAGGCACGCGGACGGAAGCCAACGCCGCCATTCAAACCGTGACCAACGCGCTTCAAAAAGCGTTGGATGAGCAAACCCGTTTGGGTTCGTATCATTATCGCTTGGATTATACGAGCGCCAATCTTTCCATAGCGGGCGAAAATGTCGAAGCCAGCGACAACACAATTCGCGGCATTGACATCGCAGCCCAGATGGTAGACCACACCAAGAGCAAAATTTTAGCCCAATCTTCAACCGTTATGCTTGCACAATCCAACAACAACGCGTCCGATGTGTTGACGTTGTTGCAATAGCTTGAGGATTTGCCAAACCTGCGTTTAACCATGTGGTTGAACGCAGGTTTTTTTGACATCTCTAAAAGATTTTTTTGCTGCGCCCCTTCGAGGCGGGGAGACAGCAGAGGAAAGAAGCGGTTTTTAGAGATTCTCGTTTATACAAAGAGAGGTAGCGTCTTGATTTCATATAAACTTATTCGAGCGAACAGAAAAAGCGTCAGTATGAGGATAGAGACTGATGGAAGCGTTGTAGTCAGGGCGCCTAAAAGTATTGCAAAATCCGAAATTGACAAGATGGTGAAAAAACAAGAGGGTTGGATTAGGGAAAAATTAGCTGAAATAAAAAATTTTGAAGCGGCGCATCCGTCTAATTCGATAACTTATCTTGGGAAAACCTATTTAATGGTAGAAGACGACATAAAAGAAGCTGTTATAAAAGCGGATAAAATTTTTATTCCGAGAAACTTTGACTTGATTTATTGGCTGCAATGTGAAGCCGCACGTATTTTAACGGAACGCATAAAGCGTTATGCGATGGCGACGCATTTAATTCCGAGCAGAACGAAACTTTCCGACGCTGCAACCAGATGGGGCTCTTGCAGTACGCGAAAAAGTATAAACTTATCTTGGCGGCTGATTTTTTGCCCAATGTCCGTGATTGATTACGTAGTTGTTCACGAGCTTTGCCATATAGCGCACATGAATCACAGCGCGGCGTTTTGGCAAAAAGTTGAAAGCGTATTGCCTGAATATAAAAAAGAAAGGGCGTGGTTAAAGGAAAACGCAAGATTGCTTGATATGTATAGGTGAAAGTCTTTAACAATTTGAATGGCATCTCTTAAAACTTTTTTGAGGCTCCCCGCCCCGAAGGGGCGGGGAGCCATCATAGAATTTACACGATTTTTAGGGATTACCTCAAGTCGTTTTGACTTTTTGACTAATTTTCTATTGACTTTTTGCTTTTTAAGTTGTATTATTCTATTCAAAGGTTAGCACTCAAAGTCAAAGAGTGCTAACAAAAACTATTACGAGGTGGTGACATTGGACGAACGCAAAGAAAAAATTTTGCAGGCTATCATCAGCGATTACATCACCTCAGCCGAACCCGTAGGCTCTCGCGCTCTTGTGAGGAAACACGATTTAGGCGTTTCTGCCGCAACCGTCAGGAATGAAATGGCAGATCTTGAAATGCTTGGTTTCTTGGAGCATATTCACACTTCTTCCGGACGTATACCGTCGTCTAAAGGTTATCGCTTCTATGTGGACGGCTTGAAGCCGGCTCCTGTGGCGAAGAGCGAACAGCAAAAAATCGACAAATGGTATAAAGCGAGGGTCAAGCGAATAGATCAAGTGTTTAGCGAAACGGCGAAGCTTATCTCGGAAGTCACCCACAACGTGACCATAATGCTTGCGCCTGAAGTCGGGAAAGCCGCTTTTCGATGTATGCACTTTCTTCCGTTGGACGAAAGACGAGCCATCGCGGTTTTGATGACGGATGCGGGCTTTGTGGAAAACAAAATAGTGGATATGCCCGGCGGCGCGTCCTTTACGGATTTTCAAGAACTTGCCGCAGTCGTAAATTCAAGGCTTCTCGGCAAGACTCTTTCGGACATTAAAACGTCCGCCATGAAAGAGATTGAAGACGCAATTTCGGATTCATCGCTTTTTGACGCGGCATCCGAGATTATCGAAAGCGCGTTGCATTCGTCGAAGCGCGAACGGCTTTATCTCTGCGGTCAATCTCATATCATGGAGCAGCCGGAATTTCACGATGTGGCGAGAATAAAAGATATTCTCCTTATGCTTGAAGAAGAAGAGTTGATACGCGACATTCTTCGAGCTCACCTAACCGACGGGCTTACCGTTACAATCGGGGAGGAAAACAAAAGCGAGCGCATGAAGGATTGCAGTCTTGTCACGGCAAGTTACCATATGGGCGGCGAACTTCTAGGCACAGTTGCGGTATTAGGACCCAGAAGAATGGATTATGATAAAACGATGGCGCTTTTATCATATATGAATACGAATTTAACCAATGTGATAAAGAGATTTTGGTAATGTATCCAAAAAAATGTTTTCTGTCTCCTTACTCATTCGGAGCGAGAAGACAGAAGGCGAATCAGAGATTACCGGTAGGAGGTATTTATGGAAGAAACAACGGAAAACAACGTTCAGTCACAGGAGGAAGCGAGTCCTCCCGAAGAAACTGACGTTCAAATAAACGAAGAAACTCAACCACAAACAAACCCCGCTGCTGCGGCTGCGGCCGCGGCGTACGCCCAAGCCGCCAAAGAAGCGGCGGAAGCGGTTGACGTAACGGTTGAAAACAGCGAAGTCGAAACTCTAAAGGCGCAGCTTGCCGAAACGGAGAGCAGTTTCAAGCGTCTGCGCGCAGACTTTGAAAATTTCCGCCGCCGCTCTGCAAAGGAAAAAGACGAAATCGGCGCAGTAGCAAAAGAGGAAATGTTAAAATCTATGCT
>JAFXOC010000239.1 GCA_017529085.1 Selenomonadaceae bacterium
CGTTACAATACCCGTCAAAAGAACGTTTTCGGGTAAATCTTTATCCATGTAAGCCTTGCCTATACTGCCCATCAAAACAATTTGTATATCGGGACATTCTCTTGCTATCTTTATACAATGGTCTGCGGCTTGACGCTGATGTGGCGCGCCGGATGCTATAAAAATCCCGGTATATTCATATTTGTTCGATAGTTTTTTTCTTGCACTTGGAAGTGTCGCGTCAAGATTATCAACATCATAACCCGAATGAATATTCATAAACTTGCCCCTCATATTTTCGGGGATATGATAAAGTCTTATAAAACGATCAATTTCAAGAGAAGAAACTGCCAATATTTTTTCAGCGTTTAGGCAACATTCCCGTTCAATATCATAAACCTCTTGAAGCAAATCCTTGGGACAACCTATTTGCCCCCATGTATCTACTTTATAATCGTATTCAACGTTGTTTGCTCTATACCATAAATGTTTTCCCAAGCAAGCTTTTTTAATGAGATACCAAGTAAAAGCGTGTTCCGCTAAGACCACATCGGAATCTTTGACTATTTGTCGTATTTCGTCTATTATTTCCGAAAACTTATGATACCATCTTAAAACGGCGGGCGAGGAATCTATTACTGTATCGGATTTCATTCCGTATTCTTTATACATTTCCTTTTGAAGGTCTGCCAACTTTTTAGGCAATACGATATTGATAACTTTAATATGTTTATTGATGTATAATTCTTTAGGATAATAATTAGGAACGCTAAAAGTTACAATATTGATATCAAACCACTCTGACAACGCTTTATAAAGTCCGCGAATACCAAGTGACCCGCCATGATTAAAAGGAAACAAGCAGTAATGATTTACCGCCGTTAAAACCGATCTAGACATGTTTTTCACTTCCCATGAAAATTAAATTTTTTTGAAAGGTCTTTTCCTACCTATAATGATACAATTTTTTTACTACTCTTACCCGTGAGCAACAACCAAAAATTTATGAAACGGCAGCGTTCACATATTCATTCACCTTGACACCACCGGCACAGACAGCTATAATTACATTAAAAACGAAAGGAACGCGCTATGGAAACACCAAAACTACCTCTCCCGGAACCGAGTCCAACCGCCTATGACGACTCATTTCGCACATTGGTAAGCGATTGCCCTCGGCTCATTGCAAAAAACAACGGTATAACCATTTCATGTTGACCCCGCCTCCCGCTTTTGCGGGAGGTTTTATTTTCCGTATTTTCCATAAGGCTCTGCCATTTCACTCCTATAATGACACAACTTTTTTGTATGCGGTAAATACCGATTTACTACTTTTGCTCTTTTTGGATTATCTTTTGTCAAACGAAAAAATCTCTCAAAAATACCTAAAACTCATGTAACCATTATCTCCCCAAAGGTTTAACTACAACAGCCGTTCTGGTATTATCCGAAAGGCGCATATACCCACAACCGTTTGCTTGCGAATATTCCAACACCGCTTGTCGTACGCCTTCGATTTGTCCATAGTCGTCAACAAAAATATATCCACCGGGATTCAATCGTGGATAAAAAAATTCTAACCCTGCCAATATCGGTTTATATAAATCTGTATCCAAACTTACAAATGCAAATCTTTCGTTTTCAAGTCCCGAAGCTGTATCCGGAAAATATCCTTTTCTTACAACCGTATCTCTATATTCGCCGATATTCTTCAACACAATGTCCACTGAAGTATCATCGAATTTATATATTCTACGAAATGCTCCGGTATAAAATTCTTCTTTTTCATCTATATCTCTATTATCAAATCCTTCAAAAGTGTCAAACAAGTACAGTTTTCTATCAGGCATAAAACGAGCAATCCATTTGGCAAATCCGCCTCTATACACGCCACACTC
>JAFXOC010000240.1 GCA_017529085.1 Selenomonadaceae bacterium
GTAAAGCATTTGAGAAAACTCAAAGCGAAGCGAAGGAATATACAAAGTAGGATATAAAATCCCGCCCACAATGGACGGGATTTTGGAGGACAAATTAAAAGGAGAGATTGCTATGAATATCTATGAGAGAATTTCTATTTACACGGCGAAGGATTTTATCGGCGATTTTGACTCAACGCTCGCAGATGTTGATCGTATATCTAATGCGTATTACGATCAATTATGCGATATTATGAAGAATTTCGGCAAAGACGATGACGGCGTAAAATATCAAGCGGCATGGACAAGCGAAGAAATTTCCAAAGACGATTTGCCGGAGGGAGCGCAACATTTAGCCTATCCCGACAAGGACTATTTGGAAGAAATCACCATTATCACAAAAAAGGAAATTGACGATAGTTTATCCGAAGAAGAACAACAGGTTGAAAGAGAAAAATATTCGGATCAAGTCGTTAGTGACACACATCAGCTTGACAAAATACCCAATTTCAAGTATTCGTGGGAAAGCGAATTTATAGAAGCCGATGAAATTATGCGCGATGAAAGTTGGGCGTTTAAGCAATTATTCAGCCAAGAGGAAGAAATAAAACTTTTGGAGGAACAAAAAGAACAAAATATCAAGGATAATGAATTTGAAATCGCTTATACCATAGCCAAAACGATAAATGCAAAAACCTCCGAAAATTTCACGGAAGATTTGCGAGAGTTGCCATATCGCTTTATGGAAGATGTTGTGCGAATAAACGGTACGGACAAAACAATGTTAAGCGATGCCATTCTCGCCGTTACAGATACGGAAAACGAATCAATGGAATTTTCCGTAAAACTTCAAAATAAAACTTTATCGTCAGAGGAATATCGCAAGGCTTCTGAAAAATCGCAAGGCGAAGTGCAAGAAAATACAAGATAAGATATAAAATTCCGTCCACAATGGACGGGATTTTAATTTTTTGCAAAAGTCAAGAAAATCCGTAATTTTTTGCATGAATAAAATCTTATAATAAATTCAAATATAAAAATCGGAAGGGAGGAAGAAATATGTTATCAAGAACGGAAATGAAAAATTTACTCTCAACATATCCTAAACCTATAATTTTAAAGGATTTAGGACTGTATAATTTGAGATATGCGGATTTTTCAAGACTTAATTTGATAGGCGTATATTTTGACGATTGCGAACTCTCCTGCACCGATTTTACGGGAGCGTATTTAAAAGATGTTTCTTTTAAATGCGTAACCGCCTCTAATTGCATTTTTTCTCGCACTTCTATTCAATCGGCAACAGTAAATAACGCAGATTTAAATAATGCCATTTTTTCCGATGCGGAAATAATAAATTCAAATTTTGCGTCCACAAAATTTGTAAATGCTAAATTTACCAACGCAAGCATAATGGATTCATCTTTTACCAATGTTGATTTTGAATCATGCGACTTTAATTATAGCTATCTGGATAAAATTTCATTTACGGATTCTGTTTTAAAATTTGCAATACTTCCAGAAATTACAAAAGGGCAAAGGGTTTACTTTATAAATTCGGATGTGCAGGGAACAGACTACGAGCATATAAGCAATAAACAAAATAAAGCAAACGATGCCGTAACGAGTGAAATATCTACAATAACTCAAAAAACAACGGTAAATTTTATAAGATAGAGGAATGAGTCGATTGAAAAATATATGCTTGCTTTATAATTGCGATTGTTTCAGCTATCTTAGAACCTTAC
>JAFXOC010000028.1 GCA_017529085.1 Selenomonadaceae bacterium
CTATGGGCATTTTTAAATTATTGATGCGTTCAGCCAACGCCGCAGGATTATAGTCCCCAAGCATTTTATTACGCGGTCCGTGATAAAGCACGTCTCCCGCGTGCAAAATCATGTCGGCATCGGAAAAGAACTTGTCGTACGCCAGCGCAAATCGACCCTCGTGACCGTGCGTATCGCTTATAATACCGATTTTCATTTTATCGCCTCTGCTTGTTCTAGATTTTCTCTCAGTTCTACCTTCTATTTTTGTGAAGGAGCATATAGCTGTTTCTTATCAGTAACACTTTATGAAAAAATTCTCTAATTGTCAAGTGATGTGTTTTGGAAGAACACAAATTTTTCCACAAAAACTAGAAATTATTTTACCCATTGACAAGATAGGCAAATATAATTATAATAATCCCGTATTTTCGAAAGGAGATTTATGCGATGATTTATGCCGATAACGCCGCTACTTCGAAAATGAGCGAAGCGGCAATAAATACAATGGTTGCGCTGATGAACGAAAATTGGGGCAACGCGTCAAGTCTTTACAGTTTCGGGCAAAATGCGAAAGAGATTTTGGAAAAAGCCCGAGAGGATATAGCAAACGTAATCGGCTGCAAGTCAACCGAAATAATATTTACGTCAGGCGGCAGCGAAGCAGATAATCAGGCGATACGCTCCGCGGCGGCAATCGGTAAGGCAAATGGAAAAACTCATATCATATCAACCGCTTTCGAACATCATGCCGTACTCCATACTCTTGAGAAATTAAAACACGAAGGATTTGACATTACGTTACTGGACGTTCATTCAAACGGAATTATTATTCCCGCAGAAGTTGAGGCAAGCATAAATAATAATACCTGTCTTGTTACTATTATGTACGCCAATAACGAAATCGGTACTATTCAGCCAATAAAGGAAATCGGCGAAATTTGCAAAAAAAAGAACGTCCTATTTCACACGGACGCTGTGCAAGCCGTAGGTCATATCCCAATAAACGTAAATGCCGACAATGTTGATATGCTCTCTGCTTCCGCACATAAATTTAAAGGTCCGAAAGGCGTAGGTTTTCTATACGCAAAAACTGGGATTAACCTTTCCAACATCATAGAAGGCGGCGCTCAAGAGAGGGGGAAGCGAGCTGGAACGGAAAATACGCCGGGTATAGCCGCCGCCGCTGTTGCGCTAAAGGAAGCGAATGAGAAAATCTCAGAAAACATGGAGCGCATCTCAAAAATACGCGACAGAATAATCGAAGGACTTTCAAAAATTCCACATTCTGCGCTAAACGGCGATCCAATAAACAGGTTGCCCGGAAATATCAGCTTTTGTTTTGAAGGAGTTGAAGGCGAATCGTTGTTATTGCTGTTGGACGATAAAGGAATTTGCGCATCGTCAGGCTCTGCGTGTACATCCGGCTCTCTTGATCCAAGTCATGTGCTGCTTGCAATCGGGAGAGTACACGACGTGGCGCACGGATCCCTTCGCCTCAGTATTGACGAAACCATTACGGAAAACGATGCGGATTACATAATTCGCTCCGTAACGGAAACTGTCGAATATCTCAGAAGTTTCTCTCCCCTTTGGAAAGATTTAGTATCGGGCAAAAAGCGCTTCATATTGTAAAGCAATAAAACAAGCAATAAAACGGAAAAAGCCGTATGAATTTTTCTGTTGTCATATTTTAAAAAAATCAATATAATTTGAAAGGATAAATATCACGGTATGAAGTATATTAAAGATATTATAGCGGATCTTAAAAACGGGTTCGCACCCATAAAATAATAAGAAAGCAGGTATATTATGTCAAAAATTTACAAAGGCGCATTGGAACTTATCGGCAACACTCCTTTGGTGGAACCGGTAAATCTTGAAAAAGAATTAAACTTAAAAGCTACGGTGCTTATAAAACTTGAGTATTTTAATCCCGCCGGCAGCGTAAAGGACAGAATAGCGAAATCCATGATTGAAGATGCGGAGGCCAAGGGACTTTTGAAAAGTGGTTCCGTCATCATAGAACCCACCTCCGGCAACACCGGTATCGGACTTGCTTCCATCGCCGCCGCAAAAGGGTACCGCATTATTCTTACCATGCCGGAAACAATGAGCGTAGAGCGCCGCAACATTTTAAAAGCCTACGGCGCAGAATTGGTTTTAACGGACGGAGCCAAAGGCATGAAAGGCGCTATCGCAAAGGCTGAGGAATTAGCGAAGGAAATTCCGAACAGCTTTATACCCGGGCAATTCGTCAATCCCGCAAATCCCGCCATGCACAAAGCGACTACAGGCCCTGAAATCTGGAAAGATACGGATGGCAAGGTGGACATTTTTATTGCAGGAGTCGGAACCGGCGGAACGTTATCCGGCGTTGGCGAATATCTTAAAGAGCAAAATCCCAACATAAAAATCGTCGCCTTAGAACCAAAAGATTCTCCCGTCATATCCGGCGGCAATCCGGGACCCCACAAAATCCAAGGAATCGGCGCGGGATTTATACCTGACACTTTAAACACTGAAATCTACGATGAAATTTTCAAAGCCTCGCATGAAGACGCATTTGAAACGGCGAAACTTTTGGCGAAAAAAGAGGGAATATCCGTGGGCATTTCCTCCGGCGCAGCTCTCTTTGCCGCAATAGAATATGCAAAACAACCCGAAAATGCGGGAAAAGTAATCGTTGCCCTTCTTCCCGACAGCGGGGACAGGTATTACTCCACACCTCTGTTCACAGATTAAACCGCAATTAAAATGCCTTAATTCAAGTTTTTTCTTCGCAAGAAGAAAAAACTACATACGTCAGCATTTCAACAAGACGTCCGAGAGGCGGGAGATTTAAACTCCCGCCTTTCTCCGATAGAGACCCCCATCTAAGAGGTGGGGGACATCTAGTCTTGTTATAAGCAGTATAATTCTGTAAAATCATGCGGTTTTCCTTCTTTTTATAAATCAAAAAGAGCCTTTTGAGGGCGGACTCAAAAGACTCTTAA
>JAFXOC010000241.1 GCA_017529085.1 Selenomonadaceae bacterium
GGGCGGCAGTGCGCCGGCTATGCCTTACACCAAGAACCACAAGGGTTACGGTCCCGCGTGGGCTAACTCCCTCTTTGAGGACAACGCCGAATTTGGTCTCGGCATGGTAATGGGCGTTAAGGCTGTTCGCGAGAAACTCGCCGCTTCTATTCAAGAAGCCGTTGACGCAGGCAAAGGCTCCGGCGATTTGCAGGCGGCTATGAAAGATTGGCTCGAAAACAGGAACCTCGGCGCAGGCACACGCGACCGCGCAGACAAGCTTGCCGCCGCTCTTGAGAAAGAGAAGGGTTCCGACGAGCTCCTCAACAAGATTTACGAAGACAAAGATTACTTCGTCAAACGCTCCCAGTGGGTATTCGGCGGCGACGGTTGGGGTTACGACATCGGCTACGGCGGTGTGGACCACGTTCTCGCTTCCGGCGAAGACATCAACGTCTTTGTATTCGATACCGAAGTTTATTCCAACACCGGCGGTCAGGCGTCGAAATCCACTCCTGCGGCTGCTATCGCTCAGTTCGCTGCAACGGGCAAGCGCACCAAGAAGAAGGATCTCGGCATGATGGCTCGCACCTACGGTTATGTATACGTTGCTCAGGTCAACATGGGCGCCGACAAGAACCAGCTCTTGAAGGCAATCACCGAAGCCGAAGCGTATCAGGGACCGTCCCTCATTATCGCTTATGCGCCTTGCATCAACCACGGCATCAAGATTGGCATGGGCAAGAGCCAGGAAGAAGCGAAACGCGCCGTTGAGTGCGGTTATTGGGCGAACTATCGTTACAACCCGCAGCTTGTGGGCACGGACAAGAATCCGTTCAGCTTAGACTCCAAGGCTCCCGATTTCTCGAAGTTCCAGGACTTCTTAATGGGCGAAGTGCGTTACAACAGCTTGAAGCGCGGATTCCCCGAGGAAGCGGACGCTCTCTTCAAGAAAACTCAGGCGGACGCAGAAGCGCGTTACGCAGGATACAAGAAATTGGCGGAAGGCTGATTTCTCCAACAAAAAAAGGACTGTTTCGGCAGTCCTTTTTTTGTTGCGCGTTCGCTTAAAAAAATGTTATACTATTTCTCGATAAAAATATTAAAAAAATATAAGGAAATTTTTATCGAGGTCAGCCTAACGGCTTACACGTCTTATGCAACTTACTGTAAGAAATTAAAAATTTCTTACAGTGAGTAGTATAATACTTGCTTTTGATAGCTTACCGCCTCTTTGGGGCAGGGAGAGGTATCTGAGAAATTCATTGGTTCTTAGAGGTTGCCTTTAATCAGCATAAATTTACTTTATAAAGCGAGGAAACAATATGGAAGCAGAACGCTTGGAACCTTTTATCATAGACGTTTTTAAAGAGCTTCACTCTTACCCGGAACTTTCTCATGAGGAATTTAAAACTACGGCGAAGATAAAAGATGTTTTGCAAAGGGAAAATATCGAGGTTTTAAACCTGCCTTTAAAAACGGGACTTGTCGCGAAAATCGGCAACGAAGAAGGCGCCCTCGTCGCATTAAGAGCCGATATAGACGCGCTGCCCATAGACGAAGGAACAAATCTTCCCTACGCTTCAAAGATTCCCGGCAAAATGCACGCTTGCGGTCATGATTTTCACACCGCTGCACTTTTGGGCGCGGCGCTGTTGCTTAAAAACGCGGAAGAAAATTTAAAAGGCGGCGTTCTGCTTGTTTTCCAACCCGCTGAAGAAGACGCGAGAGGCGCGTTAAAAATCATAGACACCAACGCGCTAAAAGACGCTAAAGTGATTTACGGCTTGCATACCTCTCCCCTTTATCCCGTGGGGACGCTGGGCGTGAGTTCGGGTCCCGTTATGGCGGCGGTGGATAGGTTTACCGTTACTTTTATCGGAAAAGGCTGTCACGCGGCGCATCCCAACGAAGGCGTAGACGTTATCCCCCTTGTTTCCGAATTTGCGTTGGCGCTCCAGACCATTATCAGCCGCAATAGCGATCCCTTCGCCGCCAATCTGTTAAGCGTAACGAAAATAGCGGCGGGCAACACTTGGAACGTATTGCCCGATACGGCGGAGCTTCAAGGCACGGTTCGGACTCTTACCGTTAAAGACAGAGAGATGATAAAAACAAGATTTTACGCTTTAGCCGAAGGGTTGGCGACGTCTTTTAACGCAAAGGTCAATATCGACTGGTGGGACGGACCGCCTCCCACAATTAACGACGAACATTGGACAGATTTTGCCGAGGACATTGCGAAAAAGGAAGGATTTGCCACGCAAAGCGTCTTTCCCACCTTAAGCGGCGAGGACTTTTCCGAGTACCAAGAAAGAATTCCCGGCGTATATATCAAGGTGGGCACGGGTAAGACACATCCTCACCACACCTCCAAA
>JAFXOC010000242.1 GCA_017529085.1 Selenomonadaceae bacterium
CCGCATTTTGACGATGCGGCTCTGTTCCCATGCTTGCCTACCTTAACTCCGCCCGCCGCCGCTATTATCGCCGCCGTTGTCGAAATATTGAAACTCCCCGCGTGATCGCCGCCGGTACCCACTATCTCAAAAAGTTCTTCCCCCGTATTCACCCTTAAAGCGTGTTCGCGCATAGCAGCCGCGCAACCCGCTATCTCGTCCGCAGTCTCCGCCCTCGCGCTCTTTGTGGAGAGAGCCGCCAAAAACGCCGCGTTCTGCGTCTGGCTCGTCCTACCCTCCATTATCTCATTCATCACCGCATAAGCTTCTTCATAACTCAAATCTTCCTTATCAACTATCTTCATTATAGCCTGTTCTATCATCTTAATCTCTCCTTTTCTTTTGTTGGGGCTTTACCCCAAACCCCACAAGGGGCGCTGCCCCTTGACCCTGCCAAAGGGCTTTCGCCCTCTGGACTCCCGTTTTAATTTATAAAATTTTTAAGTATTGTTTTACCCTGCGGTGTCATTATTGATTCGGGATGAAATTGTACGCCGTAGATAGGGTAAGTTTTATGCTGTACCGCCATTATTTCCCCGTCCGTAGTTATCGCAGTTACGGAAAGTTCTTCCGGCATGGTGGCGGGGTCTGCCGCCAACGAATGATACCTTGCCACTTCTATATCTACGGGAAGGTTTTTAAAAAGCAACGAACGGTTATCGACTTCGACAACGGAGGTTTTGCCGTGCATTAATTTTTTTGCGTAGGTGATTTTTGCGCCGAAAGCCTCGCAAATCGCCTGATGTCCCAAACATACGCCAAATATCGGTATCTTGTCCCCCAATTTCTTAATGATTTCGACACAATTCCCCGCGTTTTCGGGTCTGCCCGGTCCCGGAGATATTATGATTTTATCGGGTTTTAACCTTTCTATTTCGTAAGCCTCTAGTTCATCGTTGCGAATAACCTTAATATCTGGATTTATTTCGCCTACATATTGATAGAGGTTATAAGAAAAGCTATCATAGTTATCAACAAGAAGAATCAAAATTCGTCACCTCCGTGAGCGTTGATGGCTTTTAACGTCGCTTTCGCCTTGTTCAAACACTCCTCAAATTCGTTTTCTGGCACGGAATCCGCCACAATACCCGCGCCGCTTCTTACGAAAACCTTGTTGTTCTTTTTGTACGCTATGCGAATAGCGATGCAAGTGTCCATATTTCCCGCAAAATCAATATAGCCTATAGCGCCGCCGTATATGCCGCGTTTGACTTTTTCAAGTTCCGCTATAAGCTCCGCCGCCCGAATTTTAGGCGCGCCCGATAATGTTCCTGCGGGAAGCACGGCGGCAATAGCGTCCAACGCGTCAAATTCTTCCCTAATTTCGCCCCTCACCGTTGAACCTATGTGCATTACATGAGAAAATCTTTCTATACTGTGGAATTTTTCAACTTCTACCGAGCCGAATTTTGAGATTTTCCCCAAATCGTTTCGTCCCAAATCCACCAACATATTATGTTCCGCAAGCTCTTTTTCGTCCGATAACAGCTCCCTTTCAAGAGCCGTATCTTCCTCAAGGGTTTTTCCCCGCTTTCTTGTTCCCGCCAAAGGGAAGGTGTGAAGTACGCCGTCTTCAAGTTTCACCAATGTTTCTGGAGATGCGCCCGCTACCTCTACGTCCATGCCCGAAAAGTAAAACATATAAGGGGAAGGGTTTATGGTGCGAAGATGTCGATAAGTGTCAAATAGGCTTCCTTCAAATTCGGCGGTAAGAGAATTGGCAAGGACTATCTGGAAAATATCTCCTTCCTTTATGTAATGCTTGCCTTTTTCCACCATTTTGCAAAATGTCTCTTTGTTAAACATGGGCTTAGGCTCCGAAAGCAGTTTGCCTTGTTGTTCTTCGCCTTTTTCGCCGCTTTTTAAAAGTTTCGCGAGTCTTAAAAGTTCCGCCTTGGCTCTTTCGTATTCGACTTCATAATCTTCAAGCTTGATATTGACGATGAGAATAATTTTCTGCTTCACATGGTCAAAAGCTATCACCTTATCAAAAAGCATTAAATCAAGGTCGCGGAAGTTTTCGTCATCTTTTACTTTTACCCTCGCTTTGGGTTCGTTATATCCCAAAAACTCAAAGGCGAAATATCCCACAAGTCCGCCCGTAAAAGGCGGAAGTTCCAAAACCCTCGGACTTTTATAGCGATTTAAAATGCTTCTTATTTCGCCTTTCGGGTCGCCTGTTTCAAAACTGTCGTTACCTATGGATAAAACATTATCTCTCAAAGTAATTTCCAACTTAGGCTCGAACCCCAAAAAAGTATACCGTCCCCAAGTGTCTTGAGATTTTGCCGACTCCAACATAAAAGCGTGAGCAGAAGCGTTCTTCAAAATTCGTACTGCTTCAATCGGCGTTATAAAGTCGGATAATATTTCCGCATACACGGGAAACACATCATATTTGCCATCTTTGGCAAATTTTTCTACAACATTTACATCGGGCTGTACTTTCATGTAAACCTCCTAA
>JAFXOC010000243.1 GCA_017529085.1 Selenomonadaceae bacterium
ATTGGTCTTTTATCAGTTCTTGTCGTAAATTTTCTATTTTGTCTTTAGGAGAAAGTATCATATCTTCATAGTTATATGGAAGTCCGCATTGGTCAAAGATACAAGTTTCTATGCCTTTTACGGGTTGAGTAAAATATGCCGAACCCAAATCAGTTTCTTTGAATTTAGCGTTTGATAAATCTGTGGAAACTACATCGGAGTGCCAAATAGAGGTATTTTGAAAATTCGATTCGCTTAAATTGGAGCGAATAAAATTTGAATTGTAGAAGCCAACGCTTTTTATATCCGCTTTTTGTATACTACACCCATAAAGCAGAGTGTCAGTTATATCGACATTTTCCATTTTACTGTTATCAAAATTAACACCCTTTAGCAAATTGTTATTTAAAAAGTCCACCGTAAATAATTCGCCATCGCTAAAATTCGCCTCTTTTATCACACAATGGTCAAATGCTGATTCAAATATATTAGACTCTCTGAAATCCGCTTTTTCCAGATCACACAAAAGAAAATCCGTTTCTGTAATTTCGGATTTTTGAAAATCAGTTTGAAAACCATGACAATTATCAAAATCGCATCGCATTATGTTTCCGAATTTTGTATGTGAAATATCGCAATCTTTGAAATTACAATCTCTTACTGGTTTGGCGGTGATAAAATTTGCGTTCGTTAAATCGCAATTTATAAAGTCTTTTCCTGAAATGTCATAGTAGCCAAAGTCAAGACCACTTAAATCTAAATCATTAAAAGACTTTTTGCTCGGCTTCTGCAAATACACTTCCAACTCATATTGGGTGATTTTATGCCGTTTTCCCGTTATCATATTATCCGAAGTATTCATAAAATTTCCTCCTTAGTCGATTATTTAAAGATAAAACCCTTATAAAAAGCCTATCTCAATTTATGTTTGATTCACCTTCGCACTTTTAATTATAATTTAGGTTTTCCGTTTTCATCTTGCCGTATGCAATTACATTTTGTTTTTTGGTAATCGGAACATGACCAAAACGGACCCTTTTTTCCATCTCTTAACACTAAATATCCTTTTTTACACTCTGGACAGCGAACCACAATAGGCTGTTTATTCTTTGCATCATCCGTTAAATACAAATTACATTCTTTATTTGTGCAATGCCAGTAAAACTGTTTTGGATTATTTTTTGAGGGAAACCTCTGCATTACAGATTTACAGCGAGGACATTCGGCTTTTTTTATAAATAACGGTTTCCCTTTATTGTCTAGCGCCGTTGTACTACATTCGGGATAACCAGTACACCCCCAAAAGAACCCGTTTTTTCCTTTATATCGCCGCATTGCTTTACCGCAATCGGGACATTTGGGAACATCATTCGGCGGAGCAAGCTCTATTTTTTTCGCTTCCTCCAAGAAATTATTCAACATTTCTAATTGCAAGGCTATAAAATCTTCAAGCGATAAATTTCCTCTTTGCACTTCTTCCAACTTGTTTTCCATTACGGCGGTTATATCCGGATAAGTCAAATCTTCCGGATAAATGGAAATGGCAACCTTCGATTTATCCGTGGGAACAAGATATTTTTTTGATAACGCCAACAAACCGGTATCTTGCAATTTTTTTATTATTGTCGCTCTTGTGGCTTCCGTACCAATCCCCGAACACTCTTTTAATTCTTTTTTTAGGTTTTCATCTCTGACATATTTGTATATTTCCTTCATGGCTTTTAATAACGTTGCTTCGGTAAACCGTGTGGGAGGTTTAGTGGTTTTTTCCACCAGAGTCGCTTCTACAAAATTTACCGTTTGACCTTCCACTACCTGCGGTAAAATTGTATCTGCATCATCTTCTTTATCCGATTTATCCCCGATATACAATTCCTTCCAACCCTGTTCAAGAATTGTTTTCCCTTTGCCGATAAACGCTTCCGAAGCTATCGAAATCATTATCTTTACGGACAAATATGAGTGCATTGGCAAAAATTGAGCCAAATACGCTTTTGCCACTAAAAAATAGCAATTTTTTTCAAC
>JAFXOC010000244.1 GCA_017529085.1 Selenomonadaceae bacterium
GAACATTGCCTTGCGTCCATAGTTTCGCCACATCTCGCTCTTGCATTCGTGTTTTTAGCTCTTTGTCTTTGTAAATCGAGTCTTTTTTTGCGGGTGTTAATTCTTCGGGTAAAATTAGGGTTTTGCCGTCAAGTAATAAGACATTTACGATATCAGCAAAGACATCTTCGAGTTCAAAGAGTTGTTTTTCCGTCAAATCCTTTTCTCACACTAGCCTCACCACTTCCTTCATTGGATTATAACACATTTTTTCAATATTGAATACAAAAATTTTTAGTATGTTGTGAAGTGAACAGTAACATATCGTCAAATTTTCGCTGATATTGAGAGCGTGACATCCCACAAGTTAGTACTTGCGTGGCATCTACATCTTTTCTACGGATGGAAGACATTTTTACATTATCTTGAAAAAAGACGCCTTTGCTGGCGTCTTTTTTTGTTGCGTTGGCGATACTTATATCGTTGACATGGTAAAATTTTATGGATATACTATGTTTAAGAAGGCATTGATAAAGGAGGAATTATCATGGCGACGTCTAGCATAACGCATAATTTTTTTATAACGGATCCTGCCGCGGTGGAGAGGTTTGTAAAAGCATTGGACGAAGCAGAAGAAGAAAAGAGAAATCGCAAACCGAAGAAACCTGTGGGGCGGGAATTGACGGAACAAGAAATTGCCGAATATCTTTCAGGGCTTAGGAGTGACTTTGATTGATTAAAAAATTTTTTTCTGCAAACATACGCTCTTATTTAAAAAATGATAAGGGGAAAGAAGAATTGTTGAATTTAATAAATTCATTTTCTTGTTCACAAAATCGAGAAATTGATAATTTCTTAAAGCGTAATTCTATAATCTTTACACAGAAAAACCAATCTGTAACATATTTAGCGTTAAGCATGATGAACTCACGCTTAACGCTTGTGGGTTATTTCACACTCACCATAAAACCAATCTCTATTAAAGCGTCATCCCTTAGTAAAACCATGCGCCGCAAAATCGAGCGGGTCAGCGTGTTAAATCCTGCAAATAATACTTATACGGCTTCAGCCTACCTTATCGCCCAATTAGGCAAAAATTTTGCGCTCTCAAAAGACGAACGCATTAACGGCACAGATTTGCTTGAACTTGCAAACAATCGCATTGAGCGAACTCAGTACGACATTGGCGGCGTGGTGGAATTTTTAGAATGTGAGGATAATTCTTTTTTGCTTAATTTTTACGCAAAAAACGGATTTAAGGCTTTTGACAGACGAATAACGGACGGAGAAGAACGCGAGGAACTTATTCAGCTTTTGAGGTTTATATGAGGATAAAGGAGGAATCATCATGGCGACGTCTAGCATAACGCATAATTTTTTTATAACCGACCCCGCTACGGTGGAGAGATTTGTGAAAGCGTTTGAGGTATCCGAGGAAGAAGCGAAACATCGTCCGCCCGTAAAACCTGCAGGAAAGGTTTTGACCGACCCGGAAGAAATATCAGAAGCTATTTTGAGAATTAAAGCTCATTTAAAGGCGGAAGGAAAAATATGAGTCATTTGTTTTATACCATTAACATACACGATGCCCTTGATAAAAACAATTGTGTTTATATGGGTGAAGACGCATTATCTATTTTATTGGATGGCTTTTCGTGTTCAAAAAATTTAGAAGTTGAACATTTTTTGAAACATAATGCGATAGAATTTACGAAAAAGAATCAATCGGTAACACATATGGTGTTGCGTCGCTCCAATTCCGGCGATTGTCTTGCAGGTTATTTTACCCTAGCCGTTAAACCTGTTTCTGTCCGCGCATCCGCAATCAGCAAAACTATTGGAAAGAAACTTTCAAGAATCAGCGTTCTTAACAAAGAAACGGATACCTATACGGCTTCGGCTTATCTTATCGCGCAACTCGGAAAAAATTTTGCATTGCCAAGGGAAGAGCAAATTCAAGGTACAGATTTGTTAAATCTGGCGGATATAACGGTAAAAATGGCGCAAAATATGGTAGGCGGAGTAGTGGAATTTTTAGAATGTGAGGATAATTCTTTTCTGCTTGATTTTTACGCTACAAACGGATTTAAGGCTTTTGATAGGCGAATAACGGAAGAACGCGAGGAACTTATTCAGCTTTTGAGATTTATATGAGGATAAAGGAGGAATCATCATGTTAGCCGTTGCCGCTACATTTGACGGTAAAAATTTTGTAACGGAAGAAGATGTCCATTTTACCATAGGACAAAAGGTAATAATCACTATATTGAATGATACAATGCCCAAATTACACGATAAAGTTGATATTAACAAATTCGCGGGAAGCGCGGGTCGTTTGTTTAGCGATAACGTAGATATAGACAAATATGTGAAAGGGATGCGCGAGAATGACCGATTATAACAGAGTTTTCTTAGATACTGCGCCATTAATATATTTTCTTGACGAAGCTTCTATTTACCATGAAAAAGCTAAAGAAACTTTTTCAATGTTAGTTGAAAATAGGAATAAATTTATTCTATCTACTATAACTTGCATGGAATATATGGTGTTGCCATACAGATTGTCAGATGAAAATGCGATACAGCGTTTTTGGGATTTTGTTTTTGGTTGCGATATTCAAATAATTTCAGTTAGCAAGGATATAGCGATAACTGCGGCGCAGATTCGCGCCGAGCTTCCGTCTTTTAAAGTTATGGATGCGCTACAATTATCTATTGCGAAGAAGTGTAATTGCCAAATATTTTTGACTAATGATAAACAATTAAAGCAGTTCGCTACTTTAAATTATATCGTTATTTCCGAATTGTAAAATCATATAAAAACAACTTGATAAAGGAGGAATCATCATGGCGACGTCTAGCATAACTCATAATTTTTTTATAACGGATCCCGCCGCGGTGGAGAGATTTGTAAAAGCTTTGGACGAAGCGGAGGAAGAAAAGAGAAACCGTAAGCCGAAAAAACCTGTGGGGAGGGAATTGACCGGCGAAGAACTTGCTGCATTCATCGGCAAATTGAAAGAGAGTTTTTGATATGAACGATAGCTATTATTCTGCAAATCTTCGCACTTTAATTGATAATCAAGATCCGGCTTATATCGGAGAAGATAGGTTAATGCGAATAATATCAGGTTTTTCTTGCCCAAAAAATATTGAAGTGGAAAAATTTTTGCAGAAAAATTCTATAAACTTTACCAAAAAGAATCAATCCGTGACGTATCTGGTTTTTAGTCACACAGCATCCGCTAAGTCATTTGTAGGTTACTTTACACTTACCATAAAACCAATATCAATAAAAGCGTCATCGCTCAGCAAAACCATGCGCCGCAAAATCGAGCGGGTCAGCGTGTTAAATCCCGCAAATAATACTTATACGGCTTCAGCATATCTAATCGCCCAACTTGGTAAAAATTTTGCGCTTTCAAAAGACGAACGCATTAACGGCGCAGATTTGCTCGAACTTGCAAGCAACCGCATTGAGCGGACTCAATATGATATTGGCGGCGTGGTGGAATTTCTAGAATGTGAGGATAATTCTTTTCTGCTTGATTTTTACGCTAAAAACGGATTTAAGGCTTTTGACAGACGAATAACTGACGGAGAAGAGCCGGAGGAACTTATTCAGCTTTTGAGATTTATATAAAGATGCGCAGATTAAAAAAAGCCCTCCATAAATGGAAGGCTTTTTTCATTTGCTTATTCAGCTGTAAAGGGTAAGAGCGCGATATTCCTCGCGCGCTTAATCGCAACAGTTACTTGACGCTGATGTTTGGCGCAATTTCCCGAAATGCGCCGGGGGAGTATCTTGCCCCGCTCGGTTGTGAAACGGCGAAGCTTCGCCACATCTTTATAGTCGATTTTTTCAACTTTATCTACGCAAAAGGAGCAGACCTTTCTTCTGGGTCTCCTGCTTCTGTCTCGTCTAATCAAAATTTTTCCCTCCCGTCAAAATGGAATGTTCTCGTCATCGATAGGACTTCCAATGGCACTGTTGGTATTTGCCGCAGGAGCGTTGTTAAATCCGTCGTCCGATTCGTAATTTGAACGATTGAAACCGCCATTGTAGCCGTTACCATTCTTGCCATCCGCAAATTCCACGTTATCGGCAACAACTTCCGTCACATAGCGTTTCGTACCATCCTTTGCTTCATAATTGCGGGTTTGTATACGTCCCTCTATTGCAACTCGCAAACCTTTTGTAAAGTATTGATTACAAAATTCTGCCGTTTTCTGCCAAGTGACAATGGGGATAAAATCAGCCGTAGGCTGACCGTTTTCTTCGTTTCTTCTTGCAAAACGACGATCCACCGCAACAGAAAATGTACCAACCGGCGTACCGTTCGGCGTCATGCGTAACTCTGGATCACGCGTAAGTCTTCCTACTAAAATTACTCTGTTCATGCCATTTCCTCCCGGACTTTTAGTCCTCGTCCGCGCGTACTATCATATGCTTTAAAATCTCATCCGTAATCTTCATAACGCGGTCGCATTCGTTTACACAAGCAGGTTCTGCCGTCACGTAGAAAAGAACGTAATAACCTTCGGTCTCCTCTTTAATCTCGTAAGCGAGACGCTTCCTGCCCCAACGATCTTCTTTGTCGATGGTACCGCCATTATTTGCGATAAGCTTCTGGAATTTGGCAACAACAGCGTTTGTCGCTTCTTCTTCCATAGGCTTTACGATAAATATGACTTCGTACTGTCTCACGAAATCACCTCCTTCTATGGTCTATGGCTCTTTGTTAAGAGCAGAAGTTGTAATAAATACGAGCTGAGTATATCATTTTTTTTTTTTTTAGTCAAGTTGATTAAATATGCGATTTGTGTTATAAAACGGCTGAAAACAGTCATAAACAACAATTAATCATGGTTGTCGGTCAATAATTATGCGGTAAAATAAAACGACTTTCCCCACATCTTGAGGAAAGTCGTTTTATCATATAGCGCGTAAAACTTTTCCGGAACGGAGGCAACGGGTGCAGACGTTTATACGCTTGACCTCGCCGTCTATCATAGCGCGAACTCGCTGAATGTTCGGTTTGAAAACTCGCTTTGTCTTTAAATGAGAGTGACTTACATTCATTCCGGCACGTTTTGTCTTATTGCAAATCTCGCATACGCAAGCCATCATAACACCTCCACAGTAAATCGTATCAAAACACAACCATCTTAGCATAAATTTTTCCCCTTTGCAAATTTTTTTTAGAAAATTTTTTTTGGCAATTTTTTTGGTTTTGGTGTGTTTTGTTTTATTCGCAAAAAATTCCGAGGCAAAAAATTCCGCAAAAAATTCCGCAATTTTCAATCCTTCAATTCATTGACACTTTTTTAGAA
>JAFXOC010000029.1 GCA_017529085.1 Selenomonadaceae bacterium
AGTTTTTTATTTTTCTCTTTCTTTGCTTCTTTCTTTCTCTTTTTCTTTTTTACAAAAAAGAAAAAGAGAAAGAAAGAAGGAACTTGAAAGGTGAATGAAATGAAGAAACAAATATCGGCTATTACGGCAATGAGGGGGATGGGGGCGTTAGGGGTTATAGGGATACATGTAGGGGGGATGTATCTTAATAATCCCACGCCGAATTTATGGCTTGTCGCGCTTTACGATGAAGCGTCTAGGTATGCGGTGCCCATATTTTTCTTTTTATCGGCTTTCGGGCTTTTTTATAAGCTGGATTTAAAGGAAAAGTTTGATTATATAGGTATGCTTCGGCGAAGGCTGAAAGCGGTGCTTTTGCCGTATCTTACTTGGTCTTTTTTTTACCTGTGGCATACGTCTTATTGGTACGATACGCCTTTTCCCTCGGATAAACTCCCTGAAACGCTGATTTTTGGATTGGCGAAATACCATATATATTTTTTGGTGATACTAATATGGTTCTACCTCTTAATGCCGCTGTGGGTGGAAATCGTAAAAAGGTTGACAGAAAAGTGGTTGATTTTGTTACTGTTCATTCAAATCGCCGTCAATTACGCTCTTTGCTACAGCAGCAATTTATACCTTTTTCAAACGAGCTTGCCCGAAGGCTCGTGGTTGCAACTCGCCATAATGCACAGGCTTAATTATTGGGTCTTGTTTTATTTCTTTACATTCTTATTGGGCGCATATTTGGCGCAACGCTTTGACTTATTTATGTGGGTGTTAAAGGAAAAATATGTAAAGATTACGATTTTCTTTGTCGTTGCGTTAGCTTTTCAGCTTGGACACTATTTCTATTTAATAAACAGCGGACGCACGGCGCTTGAAGCGATTTTTACCGCGCATCAACTCTCGCCCTTTGGCGTTTTGTATACTATAGCCTCTTGTCTGTTCTTCTTTTGGCTTTTTACATACAAACTGACATCGGGACGAATTTATTCGACTATAGAGACAGTCGGCAAACATTCTTATTTTATCTATCTGGTTCATCCCCTGTTCTTAACGATAGCTTCTTTAAAGTTCTCATTGACGGGAACCGTTGTAACAGGCGGACTTTCCATCGGGGTTTATGTAGGCGCGCTTATTTGTTCACTGGTATTCGCGGTTATTTTTCAAAAGATAGCCGAATTTGCGCCGATTTTGGGGTTATTGGTTTTGGGAAAGAAGCGATAATTCATCGCTTCTTTCCATAGTCGGGAACATTTTTTCACGCAAAAAGAGCGCAAAGCTCTGAAAAGCCTTGCGCTCTTTTTTTATTTAAACAAATCCTTTACCTTGTCCATAAAGCTCTTCTGCTCGGGATCCACATTATCCCCGCAGAGTTTGCCAAACTCTCTTAACGCTTGTTTTTGCTTATCGTTCAATTTTTGCGGCGTCAATACTTTTATCACGACGTGTTCGTCGCCTCTGCCGTTTCCTCTTAAATATGG
Source organism: Selenomonadaceae bacterium (assembly GCA_017529085.1). Taxonomy (GTDB): domain Bacteria; phylum Bacillota; class Negativicutes; order Selenomonadales; family Selenomonadaceae; genus RGIG9201. The sequence continues at coordinate 1,470 of JAFXOC010000029.1, forward strand.
GATTCCCTTTTCCCGTACCCTTAAAACCTTGCCGTTTTGAATACCTTCGGGAATAGTCACCTCAACCTGTCCGTCGATTGTCGGAACTTTCACAGTATCGCCCAAAGCCGCCTGCACGAAAGAGATCGGCATCTCAACGATAACATCGTTGCCGCGTCTTGTAAAGAGTTTATGCGGCTTTACAAAGAGATATACGTATAAATCCCCGTTTTCTCCGCCGCGACTGCCGGCTTCGCCGCCTCCTGCAATACGTACCCTGGAGCCTTCGCCTACGCCCTTTGGAATATGCACCTTGATTTTTCTTTTAACCCGTTGTTTGCCGCTACCGCCGCAAGTTTTACAGGGATTTTTTACAATTTGCCCTGTACCGTGACAGCGAGAGCAGGTTCTTCTGTTCACAACGGTACCGAAAGGCGTTCTCTGAGTAACTTCTTGTTGACCGCGACCATGACAATCCGGACATTCCTCGGGTTTCGTGCCTTTTGCCGCTCCGGTTCCTCCGCAAGTCGGGCAATTTTCGGTTCTGGGCACCTCAAGCTCCGCGTCCTTACCAAAAGCCGCTTCTTCAAAGCTAATCTCAAGATCGTACCGAAGATCGCTGCCGCGCTCCGGCCCGCGTTTTGCGCCGCCGCTGCCGCCTCTCCCGAAGAACATATCGAAGATATCCCCAAAGCCTTCCGCTTGGAAACCTCCGCCTCCTCCGAAGCCTCCAAAGCCGCCGAAACCGCCAAATCCGCCGGCTCCCGCGCTCGCTCCCGTTCCCGCCTCAAACGCCGCATGCCCGAACTGATCATACTGCGCCCTCTTTTGCGGATCTTTTAATATATCGTAAGCTTCGTTGATCTCCTTGGACTTCTCTCTGGCTTCTTCCTTATTATCCGGGTTACGGTCAGGATGATACTTCAATATCATCTTCTTATAAGCCCGCTTTATCTCCGCATCTGTCGCGTCCTTCTTGACCCCCAAAACTTCATAATAATCTCTTTTACTCACATCTTTCCTCTCCCTTGTTGGGGCGCTGCCCCAAACCCCCGGCAGGGACGCCGTCCCTGCACCCTGCCAAAGGGCGCAGCCCTCTGGACTCCCTGTTATGGGTATTGTGGTTTCATAATTCATAATTATGAATTATGAATTATTTACGTATAACCGTTTTTGGCTCGTTCCCCATTCGAGAAACGAGCCAAAGGGTATGTTTTATTTTTTATCGTCTTTAACTTCGGTGAACTCCGCGTCAACCACATCGTCGTCATTAGACGCGCCTTTGTTGTCGCTGCTCTGCGCTTCCGTAGCGCCGGCTGCGCCGCCCGCGGCGTTTGCCGCCGCGTCCGCCGCCTGATACGCCGCCGCGCTCATTTCATAGAGAGGTTTCTGCAAGTTCTCCGTTGCTTTCTTAATCGCTTCGGTATCGTCGCCCTTCAAAGCTTCTTTAACCTTTTCGACTGCGGATTTCACCTCGTCAACTTTAGCCGAATCCGCTTTGTCCCCGAGGTCTTTTATTGTCTTTTCCGCTTGATATACAAGGGAATCCGCCTGATTCTTCACATCAATGGCTTCTTTCTGCTTCTTATCTTCAGCCGCGTGAGCTTCAGCTTCTTTAACCATACGGTCAATATCTTCTTTGCTCATGCCGCTGCCGGACTGAATGGTAATCTTCTGCTCCTTGCCTGTGCCCAAATCCTTCGCCGATACTTTAACGATACCGTTTTCGTCGATATCGAAAGTAACTTCGATGCGGGGTACGCCACGAGGCGCGGGAGGAATATCGGAAAGCTCGAAACGTCCCAACGTCTTGTTGCCGGCAGCCATTTCGCGTTCGCCCTGCAACACATGAATATCAACAGCGGGCTGATTATCCGCAGCCGTAGAGAACACTTGACTCTTTGAAGTAGGAATAGCGGTGTTTCTTTCTATCAACTTTGTGCAAACGCCGCCTAATGTTTCGATACCGAGGGAAAGAGGCGTTACGTCGACAAGCGCAATATTCTTTTTAACGTCGCCGCCGATAATGCCGCCCTGAATAGCCGCGCCCACGGACACACATTCATCGGGGTTTACGCCCTTAGAAGGCTCTTTGCCGAGCTGCTTTCTGATAGCGTCCTGCACGGCGGGAATACGGGAAGAACCGCCGACTAAGATGATCTTATCAATATCGGAGCCGGAAAGTCCAGCGTCCTGCATAGCTTGACGCGTAGGCGCCATAGTGCGCTCCACAAGATCTGCCGTGAGTTCGTCGAATTTTGCTCTCGTGAGAGTGAGGTCTAAATGTTTGGGACCCGATGCGTCAGCCGTAATAAACGGCAAATTGATATTTGTTTGAGTCATGCTAGAAAGTTCGATTTTCGCCTTTTCAGCCGCTTCTTTCAAGCGCTGCGCCGCCATCTTATCCGCGGAAAGGTCGATTCCGTTCTCTTTCTTAAACTCGTCGACCATCCAATCCATGACCTTCTTATCAAAGTCATCGCCGCCGAGGTGAGTATCGCCGCTTGTCGCCTGCACCAAGAACGCGCCGTCGGAGAGATCCAATATGGACACATCGAAAGTACCGCCGCCCAAGTCAAACACCAAAATGGTCTCGTCGCTGTCCTTGTCAAGCCCGTAAGCGATAGCCGCCGCCGTAGGCTCGTTTATGATACGCTCTACTTCTAAGCCCGCGATTTTACCCGCATCCTTAGTCGCCTGACGCTGACTGTCATTGAAATATGCGGGAACGGTGATAACGGCTCTCGTCACTTCTTCGCCCAAATAAGCTTCCGCGTCAGCTTTCAATTTCTGCAACACCATCGCCGAAATCTCAGGCGGGGTGTAGTTCTTATCGTCAATAGCAACTTTATAATTAGTTTCGCCCATGTGACGCTTAATGGAAGCAATCGTGCGATCGGGATTTGACACCGCCTGACGCTTCGCAAGCTGACCCACCAAACGCTGACCGTCCTTTGTAAAACCAACCACCGAAGGCGTAATACGGCTCCCTTCGGGATTAGTGATAACGGTAGGCTCCCCGCCTTCCACAACCGACACAACGGAATTGGTAGTTCCTAAATCTATTCCTATTACCTTAGACATATATATTCCTCCATTTAATCAAAAACTTTTACTTTCTTTTCTCTTTTCTTTTTTGTAAAAAAGAAAAGAGAAAAGAAAGTAAAAGTTTTTGATTAAATGGAGGAATATATATGTCTAAGGTAATAGGAATAGATTTAGGGACTACCAATTCCGTTGTGTCGGTTATGGAAGGCGGGGAGCCTACCG
>JAFXOC010000245.1 GCA_017529085.1 Selenomonadaceae bacterium
ATAGTAAAAATGCCCCAGCTCCTTTATAAGCCACTCGTCGCCCTGCACCGTCTCCGGCAGGGCTTTTTTTATCGCTTCGACGGGAATATTTTCGCTTTTTAGATCAAGGTCGAATGGCGAATGGTTGGAGGCAGTGAGTATTATGTTAAAACTCGTTTCATCGGATAAATCTTCAAGGACTTTATCGAACAAAATAGCGTCCTTCACGCCCCAAACGCTGCCTTCTTGATTTACAAAATCTCCCTTGCTTATAAAATTTTCAAAGCCCTGCGCCTTGGTAAACGCCCCGATGTTTTCCCATGTGGCGGGACCTGCGTAATAAAAATTCGTCTTATACCCGAGCCTTTTAAAAATCGGCGCGACAGCGGTAGAATACGGTTCAACATAAGCTTCGTCCATAGCGGTCAAATATAAATTCGCATCCGCCAGTCCCGTTACCGCGCCCATTACGGCGGATACCGTGCTTGAACCGTCGGGAAGCATGGTAAGGGAATAGTCGCTGTTTTCCCGTCGCATTATTTCCCGCATACCGTCCGCTATGTGTAAATTTTCGTATTCGTCCAAAAGCGGCCATACGGCGTAACTTTCTGCGAGAATTACAAAAATATGCTTGGGTTTTGGAATTTTTGCGCCTTTGGATTTTTTTGAAAGATAATAGTCTAAATTGTCGCTATCCTCCGCTTTTCCCGAATGAACAGCCGCTAATCTTTTTACGTCCGCCGCGGTAAAATCAAGCCCGTTGCAAGCGAGTACCCTTTGGGTTTGGGTATATCCCCTAAAAATCGCTTGCGGAGAATCCAAAATCGCTTCGTTCAGAAAATTGTCTCCCATAACCCCGGAATTTTCAAAATCAACTTGATGTTCCCAGCTTAACGCTCCGCCAAAAAGCGTCCACAGTACCGTTATATAACAAGAAACAACTAAAATCGGAATGGATATAATTTTTGGAAGCGGAGAAAAAATTTTTGAAACGTAATCTCTTGCGTATATGTAAACGAATACTTTATATATAATAAATGCCAACGCTACCGCAGCGACAAGTCTAACGGGCAGGGCAAACTCCTCGTAGAAGGTGGCAAGAAGCGCAGTCCAATCCTCGTTAATCCCTCGAAAGACCATTTGGTTGAAATTTTCGCGAAATGTCCTGTAAAACGGAAAACTTGCGATATGCAAGAGGGACAAGAGGAACAAAACGGCAGCAACAACAATTTTTGATAATTTCAGCAGAAAATTCTTTTCAAAAACAACATAAAAAAAGAAGGGTAGAGCGACAATTATACCGATATAACCCGCGCTTGTCATGGAAAGCAGCGCCCCGCGGTACTGCGCTTCGGCTATTTCTAAAAATGTAACGCCGTCCCCCATATAATCGCTGAGGAAAAAAGTGAAACTCAGTCTAAAGACTACAAAAATCGCGAGCAGAAAGAAATAAATCGTAAGCCAAGCGCAAGCCGCTTTTTCTATTGTTTCAAAGATTTTCTTCATGGCAAAATAATCTGTACTCCGTATTTTTCTGCGGCGTCGCATATATCTTTCGACGGTTTTTGATCCGTTATAAGTCCCGAAAGAGTGTCTAACGTAGTATAATTATAATTCCCGTCAGAATTTAATTTTCTCGCCTCCGCAACAACGTAGGCTTTTTTTGAATGGCGAATAATCGCCGCCTTATTTGCGCCGTCCTCTATATCGTAAGTTGAAACACTGTTTTCCTTAACGTCTACGCCAACCGCTCCGACAAAAGCAATATCGGGTTTTAACTTCGATATGAGATCGAAGGAAAGATTTCCCCAAAATCCATCGTGGCTCTTGTTTAACGTTCCGCCCACGAATACCAGTTTAACGTTTGGTTTTCTCGCTAAGAGCACCAAAATGTCAATCATATTTGTAACGACGGTAATATCTTTCTCGTCTTTCACAAGAAGTTCCGCAACCGCAAGATTGCTAGTTGATATGTCAAGAAACACCATATCCCGTTCGCGGATAAGTTTTAAAGCGGCTTGAGCAATTTTTCGTTTCGCGTCCACATCTCTATCCCTATGCTTTGCCACCTCGTGCATGTGAAGATTTTCGCGTTCCGCAACCGCTCCGCCGTAGGTGCGTTTTAATTTCCCCTGCCTTTCAAGCGCTCCCAAATCCTTTCTGATACAATCTTCCGTCACGTCGAAAAATTCGCTTAGATTTTTTACTTTAACTTTTCCGTCGGTTTTTAATAAATCTAATATCGCTTGTTGACGCTCTTCCAAAAACATATTCGCACCTTCTTTGTTATTGTTTGTTATTGTTTCATATTTATTATAATTGTAAAAAGGTGGAGGGTCAAGGCGAATTATTACTATTCGCAAGAGAATTTTTTGAATGCCTTTATTTTTATTTTTTATTTGCAAAACTATTTTGAAAATGCTATGATAGTCAAAAAGTCAAACGGAAGTGGAGTGAGATTATGAGCAACATTGCAGATTTAATCGAAGAGTACATACTAAGGCGGTTGGCGGCAGAGGAAGGCGGTCAGGTGGAACTTCGCCGCACGGATATTGCGGGG
>JAFXOC010000246.1 GCA_017529085.1 Selenomonadaceae bacterium
AAGGGCGGTTTTCACTTAAAAGAAGTAGCCATGGGAAAACATTTGGCGGATTATGACTCCCTTGTGGTGCTCACTCATTTTAAAGGTCACGCCATGGGAGGATTCGGCGGTTCATTAAAGAACATAGCCATTGGTTGCGCTTCGGGAAAGGCTGGCAAATTGCAGGTTCACGGCGTTAAAGATTACGGCAAATGGGTTCGCGGCGCGCTCTTTATGGAATTGATGGCGGATAGCGGCAAGTCTATCTGCGACCATTTCGGCAAACATATTACATTCCTTAACGTATTGCGCCGTATGTCTGTTGACTGTGATTGCGCGGGAACTTCCGCAGCCGAACCCGTTATTCCCGACCTCGGTATGATGGCGTCTACCGATATTCTCGCAATAGACCAAGCCTCTGTGGATATGGTTTACAATTTGCAGGATCCGCGCAAGAAAGACCTTGTGGAGCGTATCGAGAGCCGCGAAGGATTGCGCCAGCTTTCAGCCATGAAGGAACTAAAGATGGGAAACAACGAGTACGAACTAATTTCCATTGATTGATATTGGAGGAAAAATTGTGGGCAATAAACAAAAAGACGTTGTAGTGTTGGTGGGCGCAGGCTCTATCGGGCAGGCAATCGCCCGTAGAGTCGCTGCGGGAAAACATTTGGTGATGGGCGATTTAAAACGGGAAAATGCGGATGTGGCGGCAAAGATATTGGAAGATGCGGGTTTTGAGACAAGCGCGGTTGCGGTTGACATTTCTTCGCGGGAATCTATTTTAAAACTTATCGAACACGCTCAATCTTTCGGTTCAATTGCCAATCTTATCAATGCGGCGGGGGTGTCTCCCTCTCAAGCGCCGGTATCTGCCATATTAAAGGTTGACCTATACGGTACGGCGGTTCTTTTGGAGGAGTTCGGCAAAATTATCGCAGAGGGCGGCTCCGGCGTGATAATTTCTTCCCAATCCGGGCATCGGTTGGGCGCGCTTTCCGAGGAACAGAACACGAAACTTGCCACAACCCCCACAGAGGAACTTTTGGAACTGGATTTTTTGAAAGAGATTACGGACACTTTAAAAGCGTACCAATATTCCAAACGTTGCAACGTTCTGCGCGTCATGTATGAAGCGACCCGTTGGGGCAAACGCGGCGCGACGATAAATTCCATAAGCCCCGGTATTATCATAACGCCCTTAGCCAACGACGAATTAAAAGGACCTCGCGGCGAAGGATATAGAAAAATGCTTGAGGCAAGCCCCGCGGGACGTGCGGGAACTCCCGACGAAGTAGGCGAGCTTGCAGAATTTCTTATGAGCAACCACGGCAGGTTCATAAGCGGCTCGGACTATCTTATGGACGGCGGCACAACTGCCTCTTATTGGTACGGCGACTTGCAGTATTTGAAGAAAACTCATTGATGCGGAGGCACTTTATTATGAAAAAAATATTTGTCTGTATGCTCTCTCTTATGATGCTGTTTCTGACAGCTTGCGGCAATACGGAAGGGGCAGCGGAGAAAAAAACGACAACCGTCGAAAAAAATGTTAAATCTGATTCGGAGAAACAAAATATGGAAGCAAAAAATAAAATTTTGGTCGTATATTTTTCCCGCACGGGCGAAAATTACGAAGTTGGGAATATAAAAAAAGGCAACACTCACATTATGGCGGATATGATTGCCGAAGCAGTTGGCGCAGACACGTTTGAAATCAAAACGGTAAAGCCGTATCCCGCCGATTATAGGGAATGTACGGAGGTTGCCAAAAAGGAACTGGCGGAAAATGCGCGTCCCGCTATCGAAGGAAAAGTTTCAAATTGGCAGAATTACGATACGGTGTTTTTAGGTTATCCGATTTGGTGGAGCGAGCTTCCGATGCCTGTTTACACTTTTATTGAAAGCTACGACTGGCAAGGCAAGACCGTCATTCCCTTTTGCACATCGGCAGGCGATGTCTTGACCGGCAAAGAGGACAACATCACAAAATACGCCAAAGGCGCAAAATTGCGCAAAGGATTAGGGATTAGGGGAAAACGTACGCAGGACAATCCCGAAAGCGTAAAAGCCGATGTATTGAAATGGCTGAAAGAGCTTGGATTTAACGCGCGGTAAAAAAAGAAGATATTAAAGAAACTTAACTTTAACAAAAAACGCAACCTTTTTTAATTGGGGTTGCGTTTTTTGATACTATGCGGCTTTTTCTGTAATTTTTTTAGTTTAAGGTTATGCGTTGCATATTTACTTTGAATATCTCATAGCGTTTTAAAAAACTATCGGTTTCGTTCAAATAAGCTTTTAAATGTTGTTTACGTCTGTCTACATAATATCGGTTGATGCCAAAAGCAAAGCCTAATTCGTATCCGTGGTTTAAAAGAATATGTTCCCATTTTTCATGGCACGGGACGACAGTTCCGGGTTCCGTTGCTTCCACTACATAAATCCAAGGTCGAAAGCTTTCCCAATCGGATATGCCTTCCAGTACCTCCTTTTCAAAACCTTCAACATCTTTTTTGCAAAAATTAATTGCATATCGGGGGGGGGTATAACTTGTGAATTTCAGAAAGCGTAAAAACATCCACTTCGTTTTCATCGGATAAATTGCGATTATTTTTAACCTCTTCGGAAAAACTCGCGCCTGTTCCGTTGCCGTACAACTTTAGCTTTCCCCGCTCTTTGCCTATACCGCAACATAGATTTATGTCCCTTGGGCGCTCTTCTTCAAGTATTTTCACAATGGCGGGTTGGGGTTCGATATTTATGCCGTTCCACCCGCGATTGTAAAAAAATCTTGTTACGCTTATATTGGTGGGGTCATTAGCGCCCACGTCGATATAAAACCCCTTTTCCACATTTCTTAGAGCGCTAAACAGAATTAAATCCTCCAATTCCTGCGCATAACTTTCAAGACGCAAACAAATCTCCTCCTTTTTTTCTTTTTACACATTTTACATTGTAGAAAAATATTCCTAAAAAACTCTGAATTTTTGGTAGGAAAAACAACAATTTTTCGCATATCCATATTTTTAAAATTTAATAGAAATTTTCAGGCTGTAGACAAATCAATAAATATTGTGCTCTTCACGGCTCTCCTTCCACCGCTTCGCGGTCCCCCTCCCTCTAAGAGGGAGGCACTCTGATTATAACTTTTGAGCAAAAATTTTATATTTCCTCTAACCAAGCCCCCCTCCTAGAGGGGGGTAGGGGGGAGAGCATGAGGAGCGAATGACAATAATAAGTCTACAATCTAAAAATTTAATAGAAATTTTTTTAATTTTGTGATATTATATTCTCCGTTTGAATGGAGGTGAGTTTTTGGAGAAGCTCATTCAAAATGTAAGCCGTTGGCAAAATGAACATATCGCTTCTTTTCATATAAAAGACGAAGACGTGGCGAACGCTTTTCGTTTGAAAAAAGAGCATATCGCCTTCGTGCGAAAAAATTCCAAAGATTTGGCAGAAAATTTAAGTCTTACGCCTTATCGGATAAATCTTGCGGAACTTATCGGACTTACTCACGATTTGGGAAGATTTGCCCAATACGATAAATACGAAACATTTAACGACTCGGTATCGGTAGACCACGCGGCGCTTGCGCTTGAGATCTTCAAACAATGCCCTTACAGAGAAGAACTTTCGGCAAGAGATTTGTCTTTGCTGGAATTTGCAATTTTTAACCATAACAAGAAAGCTATCGAAGAGTCTGACGATGACGAAGCGATTTTGTTCGCTAAGATAATAAGAGACGCGGATAAGCTTGATATTTATCGCGTGCTGAGACCATACTTGATTGGGGATAATATGGAGGGAGCGCCGAATTTTGTAAAGGCGACGGCTACTCAAGACATAAGTCCCGAATTTATGGAAATCTTTGTCGATGGCAAACAAGCGGATTATCGAAAAATCAAAACTCACGGAGATAGAAAATTAGTGCGGCTCTTGTGGGTTTACGATATATATTTTCCGTGGACAATGCAAAAGCTGACGGAAGCGGGATATATAGAAGAAATCGTCGCAGGTCTGGAACCTAAAAACGAACGCTTCGAGCTGGGTTTGAAACGACTGAGAGAATATATACAAACAAAGCTTACATCGGACACAAAATAATATATAAACATAAAAACTAACAATTAACGCACCCGGGAGTCCAGAGGGCAATGCCCTTTGGCGGGGTCAAGGGGCAGCGCCCCCTTGCGGGTTTGGGCGGAGCCCAACAAAGAAAAGAGGCGGTTTGATGGCAGAAAAGAAGACGCATTTTATACAGGCGATAATTGACGAAGATTTAGCGGCGGGAAAGTATGGAGAAGGAGTGCATACGAGGTTTCCGCCGGAGCCTAACGGGTATCTTCACGTGGGACACGCAAAGTCGATTTGTTTAAATTTCGGCGTGGCTGAAGAAAACGGCGGAATTTGCAATTTGCGCTTTGACGATACCAATCCCACAAAGGAAGACACGGAATATGTGGATTCCATACAGGAAGATATCAAATGGCTTGGGTTTTCGTGGGACGATAGAATGTTCTATGCCTCGGATTATTTTGAGAAGCTTTATGAATACGCTGTGAAGCTGATAGAAAAAGGCTTGGCGTATGTGGACGACTTGTCGGCGGACGAGATAAGGGAGTATAGGGGAACGCTGACGGAAGCGGGGAAAGAAAGCCCGTATCGAAACAGAAGCGTTGAAGAAAACCTGGATTTGTTTAAAAGAATGAGGAACGGCGAGTTCGGCGATGGGGAAAAAGTGCTTAGGGCAAAGATAAATATGGCATCTCCAAATATGGTTATGAGGGATACAGTGATTTATCGAATCGCCCGCGCTCATCATCATCGTACGGGGGATACATGGTGTATTTACCCGATGTACGATTTTGCCCATCCATTGTCGGACGCTATCGAAGGCATTACCCATTCGATTTGCACGTTGGAATTTGAGGAACACCGCCCATTTTATGATTGGCTCTTGAATTCGCTTGATTTCGATCCGAATACGAGACCGAAACAAATAGAGTTTGCAAGGCTCAATTTGACTAATACCGTCACCAGCAAGAGAAAACTTCGTCAGTTGGTGGAAGAAGGTTTTGTGGCGGGTTGGGACGATCCCAGAATGCCGACTATATCGGGGCTGAGGAGACGCGGCTTTACTCCCGCAGCCATTAGAAAGTTCTGCGATGAAATCGGTGTCGCTAAGAGCAACAGCCTGGTGGACATCGCTATGTTGGAGCATTTTTTGCGGGACGATTTAAACGAGCGGGCGGATAGGGTTATGGCGGTGCTTCATCCGCTTAAGGTTACGCTTACGAATTATCCGGAGGACAAAAAGGAGTATTTGCCCGCTGACAATCACCCGACAAGAGGCGGTAAAAGATTTTTGCCTTTTGGACGCGAGATTTATATTGAGCGTGAAGATTTTATGGAGGACGCGCCGAAAAAATTCTTTAGGTTAAAACCCGGCGGGGAAGTTCGACTAAAACACGCCTATATTATTCGTTGCGACGAAGTTGTAAAGGACGAAGCGGGAAATATTGCGGAGCTTCGTTGCTCGGTGGATATGGACTCTAAAAGCGGCGGAAAAACTGCAAATCGCAAGATAAAGGGAACTATTCACTGGGTGGAAAAGAATTCGGCCATCCCCGCGGAAGTTCGGCTTTACGATTATCTTTTGACCACGGACGAAAACGGCAATACCCCGGAGAATTTTGTGGAATCATTGAATAAAAATTCGCTTGAAGTAGTGACGGCTTTAATAGAGCCAAGCGTAAAGTATACCGCGCCGGGGACTCACTACCAGTTTTTGCGAATGGGATATTTCACCGTCGATTTGGACAGCGAACCTGATAAGCTGATATTTAACCGTTCGGTAGGCTTGAAAGACTCGTGGGCAAAAGTTAAAGATAAATGATTTCTTTTCTTTTTCTCTTTTTTATAAAAAAGAGAAAAAGAAAAGAAATCATTTATCTTTAACTTTTGCCCACGAGTCTTTCAAGCCTACCGAAC
>JAFXOC010000247.1 GCA_017529085.1 Selenomonadaceae bacterium
TTCCGCTATTGTCTGCGCTTTAGAAAATATTTTCGACGATAAATATATCAATAATTTGCGTTCGTTGTTTACCAACGATTACCTCGTTTTAGACGTCGGAGGCGTAAATTTTTTGATTAACTCTCGTTATGACGTCATGTTGAATCCTTTTTTGCAGGGGGAAACATTCCAACAAGACGATATAATTTTATATTTCGAACTCGTAAAAAAATATTACGGATTAGATACGAAAGATTTTAACGGAAAGTGGTTTTTTGATATCGGAGCAAATATCGGCTCAACTTCCATATGGGCGAACAAGAAAATTTGTCCCGATATGAAGATTGCCGCCTTTGAACCCGTAGAGGAAAATTGTCGCCAATTCCTTTGCAATTTGGCGTTAAATTCAATTCCGCCGGACAGCGTAATATTGACGCGCGCGGCATTGTCCTCGGAAAACGGCGTTGGCGAAATTATGCACTCAAGTTGCGATAATTTCGGTGATTGCAGGGTCGTAAAAAACGGTAATCGCGATTTATTAAGAACTACCGAGCAAATAAGAACGATCAGACTTGACGATTGGATATCCGATAAAAATATTTCGCCTAACGATGTAGCTTGTGTTTGGATGGATGTTCAGGCGCATGAAGGATTTGTGCTTGACGGCGGAATGAAGTTTTTCTCCGAGAACAGATTTCCCTTGATAACGGAAATTTGGCCGAACGGGCTTAGGGCTAACGATTCTTTGGAACTTACGATTGAGCGTATAACAGCGCTTTACGATAAATTTATATGCGTGGACTACTATCAAGAAGATAATGCCGTTTATGACATTAGCGGATTAAAAGATTTTATTCAAAATTGTTCTTTGGATTATTTTGATATATTTCTCATAAAATGAAAGGTTGTATAAAATGTTGTCGGTATATGAACTTCGCAGACGGCTCTTTAGCGACAAACTTATTGTTGCCGGAGCCGGCAGAATTGCTCTCGGGGCGAAATATATGTTCGATTTTTCAAACGATCGGTACATTGGCATTAAAAACGAGTCAAATGCCGACATCTTGATGGCGGACGTGAAACGCGAAATTGACGCGAAAGATGTGGGAGACGAATGTAGAAAAATTATAAACAATGGAACGGGATATTTTATTGTCGTATGTTCGTACCATGAAGAAGATGTTTCCCGCTCGCTTGTTCATGCCGGTTTTAACGCGTATGAAGATTTTATATCGGTATTTGATTTGGCAAAATTATTGGATTTCCCGGATAAATTTTATGAAAAAGCAAACGCTGCAATTTTGATTGATGATAAGGGCAAACAAAGCGCGGCGTTCAATTTTAAAAAGGAATATCATACGGATTTTCAGCTTATTTCGTATACGGAATTGGAAAATAATAAGTATTCGCGTTCTCCGTTGTTGATAATTTCCAATCGTTCCAAAAATATAAGAAACTGTTTGGAATTGGGGTTTAAGTATAATCAAGATTTGTTTGTTATGGATAACGATGACAAAAGGCCGTCCGTATTTTTCAAGGGAATAATGGAAACACAACCTCTTGATATGCTCAAATGCGAACATCCATTCAGTTTTATCGAAA
>JAFXOC010000030.1 GCA_017529085.1 Selenomonadaceae bacterium
AATTTTTCAAACTTTCCAAATAAAGCTCCTGTATATCGCCGGGCGACGGCTTCATTATCACCTGGAACTGATGGTGCTGATAAAGCCTGTTGGGATTATCCCCATATCTACCGTCGGCAGGTCGTCTCGAAGGCTCCACATACGCCACGTTCCAAGGCTCAGGTCCAAGCACACGCAAAAAAGTCATGGGGTTCATCGTCCCCGCGCCTTTCTCCACATCGTAAGGGTTCGCTAAGACGCACCCCCTCTTTCCCCAAAAATCCTGCAATCCCAACACTATCTCCTGAAATTTCATCTCTCACACTTCTCTCATTGTATTTGTTGGGGCTTCGCCCCAAACCCCACAAGGGGCGCCGCCCCTTGACCCCGGCAGGACTTTGCAGCCCTGCACCCGCAATTATTTTATTTTGCTTTTAGTTTTTGTTACAAATACTTCTGCCGAAGTCTTTTCTTTCATTACCCTTGCTATATTTTCCGCGGCTTCTTTATCTTTTGCAAAAGCGAACACCGTAGGCCCCGAACCGCTCATTTGCGCGTACTCCGCGCCCGCTTCTAACATTATTTTCTTATATGCTTCAATTTCATCATATTCCTCTGACGCAACCTTTTCCAATACGTTCCCCATCAAGGCGTACATTTTCCTTATATCGCCTTGTTTTAACGCCGCTTCAAATTTTTCGTTGTCGGGATGAATTGCAGCGGGCTTTTTATCGTAGGTTTTATACGCCCAAGGCGTTGAAATTGAAATCGGAGGCTTTGCCAACGCCAAATACTTTTCCGGAAAAGGGGGAAGTTCTCGTAAAATCTCGCCGCGTCCCGTTGAAAGCATTGTGCCGCCCATTATGCAAAATGGAACGTCCGAGCCGATTGAAGCGCCTATTTCAGATAATCTTTCCATTGGCGCGTTTAAATTAAAGACTTCGTTAATCCCCAAAATCACCGCCGCTGCGTCCGCGCTTCCTCCCGCAAGACCCGCAGCCATCGGGATTTTCTTTGTCAACTTTATCCTAACGCCGTCTTTAATTCTTAAGCTCTCCTTCATAGCCGCAGCCGCTCGATACGCCAAATTGTTTTCGTCCGCCGGCAAATCCGAACCTTCAACGGATAACAATATTCCCGCGTCTGCCTTTTCAACTATTACATCGTCATGCAAGTCTATTGACTGCATCACCATGCTTACTTCGTGAAAACCGTCGGGGCGCGTTCCTAATATATCCAACGTCAAATTTATCTTTGCATAAGCTTTTATCAACATGGCTTCACCTTACAATATGGATTTTATTCTCTCAATAGGCATTGTCAAGTCCATGTGTCCTGCGATTGTTTCCACTTCTCGTCCGTCTATCAAAATCTTTACCGATTTCACTTCGTTAAATTCTGTTAAAGTGTTCACTATAGACCCGACCATTAGTTCTTCGCCCGTGGAGCCGCCCACGAAATACTTTACCATATCTCCCGAAAAATCCACCGTCAGCTTTGAGCCTTTTAAGCTTACGCCTTTTAATTTCGTCCTTTTGGGGATTATCGAAATTGTGCCTTTCTTGTCCGTCCCCTTTAAAAGTTCCTCTATCGCCGCTTTATACTTGTCCTTTTCCAACGTCTTAACCTTTCGCTCGACTGCGACTACCTTTGTGCCGTCTTCGTTCGGAAAGTATATCTTTAACGCAAGTTCTTTCGGCTCTTCCGCTTTAGGTTTGGTATCTTTTTTTACCTCCGGCTTTTTTTCCTCCGTTACCTGTTCCTGTTTCTGCTCGGGTTTTTCGGATGTTTTTTCATCGTCGCACCCAAGCGTTGCCAAAGATATGGCGAATATGAAGAAAACGAGCGCCAATCTCGCCATTTTCATTAAATTTTACCACCCTTCATTCAGTAAAATACCGTTCTATGCCCTTCGCTATCGCAGCGGCAAGTTTGTTTTGATAATCCTCGTCCGTAAGGAGCGCCTCTTCCTTTGGATTGGTTATAAACGCAAGCTCCAAAAGAGTCGCCGGCATTTTTGAATGCTTTATCACAAAGAAATTCGCCGTTTTTACTCCTCTGTTGTATAAGCCCCCCGCTTCTGCGAGTTCCTCATTTATTACGGTAGCGAGTTTCCTTCCCTTTGCGCTTGAGGCGTAATAATACGTCTCCATACCGTGAGACGCGGGATTGGTAAAAGCGTTGCAATGCACGCTCACGAAAATATCCGTCTCCGGCGCAAAATTTCCTATGTTCACCCTTGCGCGAAGTTCTTGACCCGCAGTAGATTTCCAACCGTAAACGTCCTTGTCGGTTTCTCTTGTCATGCGAACCCTTGCGCCGTTTGCCGTCAAAATTTCTTGAAGTTTCTTCGATACCGCCAAAGTTACATCGCATTCTCTCGCGCCGCTTGGTCCTACCGCTCCCGAATCGCTTCCTCCGTGTCCCGGGTCAATAACGATTGCCCGACCTTTAATTCCGGGCATAGCCGCTTCTTCCTTCTTAGGCTTCGGCTTTTTTATGTCTATTATCACTCGATAAGGTTTTTTCGCCTTCTTATCCCGCTCTTTCGTATATACTCTATATCTGTCTTCAGTTAAATCTTCGTTAAGTTCTACAGCCACCTGTGTAAGCCTGTCGCCGACTTCTTGCACCTTGATCTTGGATACCATCGGATTTTTGGAAGATATATTTCTATCCAACTTGCCCGGCTCCGTATCTTTCATTTTAACGACTAATCGCGATTTCAAATAAGGTTTTACAACGGTTTCATAATCCAAATTCTTCCCGCTCATCCCCACTTCTATGCGAAAAATCTCCTCCCCGTCCTCTTCAACGGAGCTCATGTTAAAATAATTAAGAGTATGTGACGCATGAACTTCAAGTTTGGGCAATAATAAAAATAACGCAGTCAAAAGAAAGCAAAAAAACGCGCGCACCCTCAAGCATATCACTCCTTCGTATTCCCGCCGAATTTTTTCTTCAATATAATTACTATCCTTATTATGAACAATAGGAACCATATTGCAAAAGTGCCGACATAAATTTTATCGAAAACCGTCAAATTGGAAAAATCCAGCCCGTGAAATATCCACAGAGCTAGAAGAAGTATCACCGCATCTAACACGTTCATAGTTTTTTTCATCGTCTACATCCTCTCTAAGGCTTTGTCAACCCGCTTAAAACAGCTTCGTTTACCGCATTTTCCGCTATAATTTTCCTATATTCTTCTATCTCTCGCCTAGCCGCCAGATATTCCGTGTATTCGTATTCGTAATTTGCGCCCCTTACGTTAAAATCCTGCGCCATGGCGGAATAAGCTCTATGCGCCCGCTCGTTTGCTTCGGGTATAACATCTCTTATCGCGTCCAGTCGAATTTCAGTTAAAAATATCCATCTAAGTTCCGCTCTTGTTAGCCTCCTACCCGGATTAACGGGCGGTTTTTTTACATGAAAAGGCAAACCGTAAGACAATCTTTTCTCATCTTCCGTCATGGAGCGCCTGAGACACAAATCGTAAATCTCTAAAGACACGGGGCGCAAGAAAAGAGAAAAGAGCATAAGCAAGCCTAATGCGAAACAGTATACCTGAATATCATTTCTTGCTTTTAAAAAAAATTTTTTCATAATTTTTTTATTTTCGCCTAATATCAACATAAAAATTATTTTACCATAACAAACTCTCCATTGCAAAAGAATAATGAAAAAAGTTACTGTTGGAACTCCCCTCACTCTACCTCCTCTAGGAGCGGGCACTAACACCCGAAAGCAACGAAAAAGCCCCCTCATAGAGGGGGGGACAGACGCGAGGCGGTATGGAGGAGTCGTTTAAATTCATTCCTATAAATTCTGCAATTTACTCAACTATCCAATCTTTTATCGTAATACATTTAATTTCTTCGTATTGACGTAATTGTTTATCGTTAGTTAAAAAGACATCGCATCCATTCACACAAGCGGCGGCTATTTGCATTGAATCGAACGCTTTAAAATGGCGATAATCCGCCCTAATTTTGGCAGCTTTTTCTGCAATTTTGACATCAATGTGACAAATATTGACGTCACATTGATGAATAAACTGCCAAAACGAGTTTATATTTGTTTTGTTATTATCTCTGTATGGCACTACAAGATATTCGGCGCAAGTTACAACCGAAGTTAAAATCTCGCAATTACATTGAAATATATCGTCAAAGATTTTCTTTGTTAATTCATGAAAAACACTTTCTCCATCTAAAAAGTAAACGATAGGAGAAGTATCAATAAATATCCGCTTAAAATCTCTCATCAGAACGCATTTCCTTTATATAAGCATCTACATCAACGCCTTTACCAAAAACATTTTTTGCGCTTCCCGCTAGTTTATTAATATCAACATTACGATTGGCTTTTTTTATTCTTGGCGTATCGTAAACATGTTGCATATATTGAATAATTTGCAATAATTTTTCTTCGGGCATAGCGTTTAAAAGAGTTGTGGCTTGTTGTCTTAGCGCGGTCATTTTCCTTCGCCTCCTAGAATGTTGAAAATACCTATTGGCAACCTCTAAAAACTGTTTAGTTTTTCTGATGATTCACAGCCCCGAAGGGCGGGTAAGTCAAACACAAAACCTGTTGTCATTTACTATATAATTTCTATAAATTTATAAATAATCCTGCTGAATAATGTTACTGACGACAACTACCGAAAAATTTAAGTTTTTCGGTATATTTGACGATATACATGAAGAGTAGTATTATTTATAACAAGACAAAGTGAAAATCTCTATTTCATTTTCTGCAACCGAAAGGACAAACCACTATGGCGATGACGATTTTGAATAACACAGCGGCGCAAATGACGCTGGGCGAACTCAATAAGAATATTTCTCGTGTGGGGAAGGATTTAAAGAGAATCGCCAGAGGCGAGAGACTTGCCGGAGCGGAGGACGGACCGTCAGATTATGCCATATCCGAAAAAATGCGATTGAGAATTCGGGCGTTGGGACAAAATCAGCGCAATGTCGAAACCGGCGCAAATTTGCTAAAAGTTGCGGAGGGCGCAATTCAAAATCAATTGGAGATTATGAGGGGCATTAAAGAAAAGGTGCTTAACGCCGCAAACGACTCAAATACGGATTTAGACAGGGCTACCATACAAAAAGATATAGATCAGGGACTCGCCGAGATAGAAAATATAACTCAGACTACGACTTATAATAATCGCAGGTTGTTAGTCGGCGGCGAGGTTATAGGCGAAACGATTTTAGCGGAATGGGACGAAGCGGGAGTCGAACAGCGTCTTTTAGGACAAAGGGTGGAATGGGAAGTTTTGGACAGCACTCAAGAGCTTGAAGAGAGTTCCCTTGATATAATTCCCGATACTTATCAGACCCTTGATGGCGAGGAGGGGCCTTTTGCCGTATTTACCCCTTTTCAGGACGCAAAAAGCAATATCGCCGTATCTCCGTTAGGTCTTACGAGCAGCGTTTACCTTTCTAACGGCGCAGCGGGAACGCCTAATCACGTGAGCTTGGATTTATCCTCCGTAAGCGATATATCAGAACTAGACGGCGCGATGTTTTCCCTTGAAACGCCTTACAGCTATTACAATAATCCCTACTACAACCACTATTACATCTTATCTACAACGCCTAGCGCAAGATATAACAACGCCACCAACAATACGGTGTTTGGCATTAACTATCAAAGCGAAACCTCTCTTAATCCTAATTATCACATGATAGATATTTCGGGTTGTTCCACAATGGCAGACGTTGCTCAAAAAATCAAATCAAGCAGTTACAATTATACATACTTAACGCCCACAATAGATTCCGAAAATCCGGCTAACGTCATATTTGAAACAAAATCAAACTATTTGAGCCGAGATGCGGACGTTTTCAAAGACTAACCTTTCAGGTACAAGGGTAAGTTATCACGGCGCAACGGGAATTATTAACAACGCAACACAAATAGATATTGCTTCGCTGCGCGCGGCAAGTTCCATTAAAAGCGGACTGCAGAACCTTCTTGCGTCAAACGTTGCTAATACGACGGTTACAAGTAACGGCGTTCGCATTTCCGCGCCTTCAAATTACCCGGGGACAAGCGGCAATAATCTTAGCGTCGCTACGGCTCAAGGCTCGACGCTTGCCCATTATAACATTGATTTTGGGCAGTATCTTTCAAGTAATTCGGATATGACATTTCCCGACGATCTCTATGGTAAAGGTTTTAGGGTGTATTGCGCGTTTGATTCCGAGCAGTGGTTTAATTTCACCTTCACGGGCAACGTTATAGAGGGGCAGGATGATAAACCAATACTTGACAACGTGCCGGATGTTAAGAATATTTTCGTAGATATTTCTGAAGCCAAAGACGCCGCTTCTTTTGTGCAAGCGATAAGAGACAGCGCAGAACCTCAGCTTGACGCTATTAATCATTATATTCACGTTGAAGCAAATCCCGCGTAGGGCGTTTTGACAATATATGATGATAGACCTTTTAATCCGAAGAACGATCAACGCATTAAGGAAAAAGAAGCGACGGAAGGCAAAAAATATCTGCAAGATCAAGGCGCAAAAATTGCCGACGGCGTATTAGATTACTTGGGGAAAACTTTTACAAATATATACGAGGATGTGCCTGTAACGTATCACCGTAAGCGTTCCATAGAGAAAAAGGCTATGTCGATAGTGATTCACGATAACGACAGAGCCAACAGAGAAACTCGTTTGCGCATTCCCTGCACCACGCTGGACCAACTTTTTTCTTTTCCCGAAGGCGAAATGACCGCCGAGGATTTTTATGTAATGACAAAAGAAAGCAGAGACGCGCTTTTAGGCAAACGCGGAGACGATGAAACAGCGGATGAAAAGGGGTATCTTGACACGGCGATAGATTACCTAACCGATGCCAACACACTTTTAGGCGCGCAGAGAATGAGGCTGGAGTTTACTTATTCTAATCTTACCACTCAAGAGGAAACTACGACGGCTTCCGAATCCACTATTCGAGACGCAGATATGGCGAAAGAAATGACGAGTTTCGCCAAAAACAACGTGCTCTCTCAAGCGGCGCAATCAATGCTGGCTCAAGCCAATCAGAACGCATCGTCGGTACTGGGGTTGTTGCAGTAAAAAACAAAAACTTTTCTTTCTTCTCTTTTTTTGTAAAAAAAGAGAAGAAAGAAAAGAAACAAAAGAAAGAAGAGAAAAACAACTTATTAAAGTTTTTTCTTTCTCTTTTTCTTTGCTTCTTTCTTTTTCTCTTTCTTTTTTACAAAAAAGAAAGAGAAAAAGAAAGAAGGAACCTCAAAGTAAACACAAAAGTAGGTGAAGAAGGTGACTGTACGAGAGAGAACGGAAGAGATGGAGTATGAGAATTTGTCTCCTTATGCGGCAAAGAGTAGAGAAGCCAAGCGAAAAGTTGCAATGGAGGAGTGCGAGTTTAGAACTAAATTTCAAAGGGATAGGGATAGGATACTTCATTCAAAGTCTTTCAGGCGGTTGAAGCATAAGACGCAGGTTTATATAGTGGCGGGTGATCACTATAGGACAAGGATGACCCACAGTTTGGAAGTGGCGCAGATATCTAGAACCATAGCGAGAGGGTTAAGATTAAACGAGGATTTGGCGGAAGCTATCGCCTTAGGGCATGACGTTGGGCATACGCCTTTCGGTCATGCGGGAGAAGCCGCAATGGCAAAGTTAATCGGTCATTTCGCTCATAACGAACAAAGCCTCCGTGTTGTGGAGTATTTGGAAAAGGACGGAGAAGGGTTAAATCTAACCTTTGAAACGAAAGACGGAATTTTAAACCATACGGGGAACGGTACGCCTAAAACTCTTGAAGGAAGGATAGTAAAAACGGCGGACCGCATAGCTTATCTGTGTCACGATTACGACGACAGCTTGCGGGCGGGTTTTTTAAAGCCTGACGATTTGCCCAAAAACGTAAAAAAAGCCTTTGGAATAAAGGCTTCTACCATGATAACGGCTATGGTGTCCGATATGATAAGAACGTCTATGGATAAAGACGATGTGATGATGAGCGAAAACGTACAAAATACGATGGATAATTTTCGCGCCTTTATGTTTGAGAGAGTGTATCATTCGGAAAAGCTTGCACACGAACGGGAACAGGCGGTCTTTGTTTTAAAGTCGCTTTACGAATACTTTTTAAAGAATATGGAAAAATTGCCTGCCGAGTTTAGGAAACGCGAGGAGCGGTGGGGCAAAACGCAAACGGTTGTAGATTACGTATCGGGTTTAACCGATAGTTACGCCACCGCCGTATTTACAAAAATCTTCCTGCCGCCGGTTGACAGGGTGACGATGAAGTAACAGGGAAAGTTGCTTCTTTCTTTTTCTCTTTTCTTTTTTGTAAAA
>JAFXOC010000248.1 GCA_017529085.1 Selenomonadaceae bacterium
GCGCATTTGAAGCGGGCGGAACGGTAGATCCAATGTTTGACTGCCACAATTTCGTAAAGGAAAATCCCGAAGTTATTGTAGTAACTATCGCATATAGGTTGGGGCCTTTCGGCTTTTTGCATCTGTTCCACCTGCCGGACGGTAAAGACTACCCGGATGCTCAGAACTTAGGCTTGCTCGACCAGTTGGCGGCGTTAAAATGGGTTCACAACAACATCGCAAATTTTGGCGGCGACCCGAATAATGTTACAATCTTCGGCGAATCCGCAGGCGCGGGAAGTTGCACCATGCTTCCGCTTATCAAAGGCTCGCAGCGGTATTTTAAAAGGGTCATTGCCCAAAGCGGTTCTCCTAACCAAACAAAATCCGCAGACGAAGGAATCGCTTGCGCAGACGAGTTAATGGAAATACTCGGCGCAAAGACCGTCGCCGATTTGAAAAAAATTGACGCGCAAAAGATTTTGGACGCATCGACCGCCATTACTCTTCGTCAATATCCCGAAAGGGACGGAAAACATCTGCCTTTAGACCCGTACGGCGCTTATGCGAAAGGCGCGGCGAAGGATATAGAAATACTTCAGGGCTGCAATAAGGATGAATTTGATTTCTTTGTATACGGTTTCGGCATAGAAGGCTTTCAAAAGTGGGCTGCCGAGCGTAAAAAGGGACTTTCCAAACTATCCGCCAAAGAGAAAAAACTTGTGGAAAGTTTTGTAAACGATGTAAAGGGGGAGAGCTACGAAGGCGACAGCCGTCTTTTCAGCCAAGTTTGGTTTATTGCGCCGATTATCAGATTATCCGAGTGCCAGACAATGGGCGGCGGCAAGTCATACACCTATTACTTTACCCCCGAATCATCATTACCCATAATGAAATGCGGTCATTCCATAGAGCTTGCGGGAATATTCAATCATCCCGAAATGACAGCGGATACGGGCAGGACTTTTGACGAAACTTTTTCCAAAACCATGCGCAAAATGTGGGTACAGTTTGCCAAAACCGGCAATCCCTCTATTAGCGCAAATTTATCTCCGGATGGTAAAGCAAAGATATGGCCGCTTTATGACTTAAAGGATAAAAAAGTAATGGTTTTTGATGAGTTTAACATTCACCCCGAAAAGGAATCCGCATTAAAAATCGTCGATTGGAAGAGAACGTATTTTTTGACTAAGTATTATATGCTTTTGCCGAGTAAGACGGGTAAATAATTCCTTTCGCTACAGTCATTTGTTGTTTTGTTTCCCTGCCCGAAGGGCGGGGAAACAATGGTATTATACTGTTAGATTGGAGGAGGCTATGGAAGAATTTGAGAAGCGACATCCATATTTTTGGTTGGTTTTGGGCTTGATTTTAACAATGCTTTCCTACGGTATTAATAATACCGGCATTTGCGCGTGGATATTCGCTATACCTCTTATCAGATTTATAAACAATCGTACAACGTGGTCGTCGATTATCTTAATGCTTGCAGGAATGATAGTTGTCGCCAACATTACGTTTTACAGGCTTGTTGAAGACGATTTCAACATAATGAATCAAGTTTTCTGCACATTCAACGGGATAAGAATCTGGTTTCCTTTTTTTGTTTATTTCCTTTGCCGGTACTTTGAGGCGAACAAAATCATTGGTTATTACGCGCTCCCCGCTTCCGTCGCCGTCGCGGAATTCTTTATAGACAATCCTTTTGTTTCGGTGATGACAGATGGCTCCCCGAAAAACTGGAGAAGCAGATCAGGCACATGACACGAAAAGATTGTGCATTGTGCAGTTCTTCGTATCTGATCTGTGACGAGAATAATAAAATCACCGGCATCAACATCTCCCCTAAACAC
>JAFXOC010000249.1 GCA_017529085.1 Selenomonadaceae bacterium
ATAGTAGCGGATAAGGTAAAGAAAAGATTAATCTCTTGTGGAATAAATGAAGAATCTATTCTTTGGTTTCGACAAGATGAGATTTTTTGGCGGTTTGCCGAAGCGGACGGGTTGCTTGAATAGGTGAACGATTATGTGGGAGGTGATGTAATGTCTTCTGATGACTATGAAAAGGAATATCGCAATTTGTACCGAGATGCGCCGCTAAAGGATATCATAATATTCCGTAGCGGTCCTATGCCGGAGAGTTATATCAGAGGAATGGATTTTGACGATAATGCGCGCGCTCTTTTTGAGTATGCGTTAAGTATCAATTTAAACGAGCGATACGAGCTTGTATGGTTCGTAAAATATCCAACTGAATGGGAAAGTAAGTTTAGTCGTTATGAAAACGTGTATTTTATTTCGTATGAAGACTCTTTTGCAGAAGAGAAGAACAAACGTGATGCATACTACCGCGCTCTTTGTCTTGCAAAATACATCTTTATGACTGATACATATGGTTTTGCTTTGAACTCACGAGCGGATCAAATTCGCATTATGCTCTGGCATGGGTGCGGTTTTAAGACGAGGCTGAGCAATAATAGTTGCGCAGATAAATATGAATATATGACAGTTACGGGAGACGAATACGCTAAAGTTCACGCTAGAATATACGGACTTAGCGACGATCAAATATTGGTTACAGGATATCCTAAAGTTGATTATATATTTCATCCTTTGCAAGATTGGCAAAAGGTCCTTAATGTACCAAAAGCCAACAAGTACATATTTTGGCTTCCGACATTTAGAAATACTCAGATAGTGGGATTGGAAAGACTTAATCTCACTTTGCCGACAGGTGAAATCGGATTACCTGTAATAAAAGATTTCCACCAATTAAAAGAACTAAATGAGATTTTAGCCGCCAACGATACGGTTATGTTGATAAAACTTCATCCTTTTCAAGATCCCGCCTCGATATGCGATATGGAAGG
Source organism: Selenomonadaceae bacterium (assembly GCA_017529085.1). Taxonomy (GTDB): domain Bacteria; phylum Bacillota; class Negativicutes; order Selenomonadales; family Selenomonadaceae; genus RGIG9201. Next base: position 978 of record JAFXOC010000249.1, read on the forward strand.
GTTTTCCAACATATGTATGCTTGCGCATAAAAGATTGGTTGATCATGATGTGCAGTTCAATCATATATTGGGTTATGCGGATGCTATTATAAGCGATTATTCTTCCGTAGCCGTGGACTATCTTGTATTAGATCGTCCGATAGCTTTTACGCTTGACGATATGGAGACGTATGATAAAGAACGCGGATTTGTTTGGGATGATGTAAAAAAATGGTTGCCTGGGGTGGAAATTTATACTTATGAAGATTTCACAATGTTCATCGAGTCTGTAATAGCCGGTGAAGATATAGGAAAAAGTAAGCGTGATAGTATTTCGAGAAAGATGCAAAAATATAGGGACGATAAAAACTCAGCAAGAGTACTGAAAGCGCTAGGAATTGTATAGTATGCGCAATCGTTACTCATTGGTTGCGAAAATGTATATTACAGTCAAGAAAGGGTCGATATTAAAATATGAACTTTGAATTAATGGCGTCGATGATGTGCGCTAATTATGGGAATTTGTCAGGGGAGGTGAACGAGCTTGAAAAAGGCGGTATCGACTCTTTTCATATTGATATTATGGACGGGCGATATGTGCCGAATTACGCCATGTCGCTTAACGATATGAAATA
>JAFXOC010000250.1 GCA_017529085.1 Selenomonadaceae bacterium
GGAAACGAAGCCATAGCCATGGGCGCTATCGCTTCGGGGGTAAATCTGGTCGCGGGATACCCCGGCACCCCTTCTACGGAAGTGTTGGAAACTGTAGCGAAACGCGCGCCTAAAAATGTTCATGTGGAATGGTCGATAAACGAAAAAGCCGCGATGGAAGTTGCGGCGGGCGCGGCGTATAGCGGTGCGAGGGTTCTTGTCACCATGAAACAGGTAGGGCTTAACGTTGCCAGCGATCCTCTGATGAGTCTTTCCTATATCGGAGTTAAAGGCGGTATGGTGGCACTTGTCGCGGACGACCCCGGACCTATTTCGTCGCAAACGGAGCAGGATACAAGGACTTTTGCCATGTACTCCAAACTTCCGGTGTTGGATCCTTCAAGCGTGAAGGAAGCTTACGAAATGATCGGCGAAGCTTTTAAATTCTCGGAAAAATATCATACCCCCGTAATTTTTAGACCTACCACCAGAATAGACCACGGTTATGAAACAATTGACGTTAAAGAAGAATCAGAGTGGGAGAAACACGAGGCGGAAGGTTTTGTGAAGGATTCGTCCCGCTGGGTCATTTTCCCGAAACTTTCGTTCATAAATCACGCGAAGATTGAAAAGCGTAACAGCGAGCTTTCTATGGTTTTATCGGATTATAAGGGTAATTTTATCGAAGAAGCCACGGCAAAATATAAAAATGCGAAAATCGGCATAATAACTCATGGCATAAGTTATGCTTATTTAAAAGAATGTTTTGCAGAAGAACATCCAAAGATTTTAAAAGTATCGACGCCGTTTCCGTTTCCCGAGGAATTAGCCGTAAAATTTGCCGACGGACTTGATAAAATCCTTGCCATAGAAGAGCTTGACCCCGTATTGGAAAGGGCAATGCTCATGGTTGCGGGACGGCATGGATTAAACGTTAAAATCAGCGGCAAACTTACGGGAGATATTGCGCCTTCGGGAGAAAACACGATAGCGAGCGTAAACCTTGCGGCGCGTAAATTTTTGGGCGAACAAATCGAAGAACAAGCGACTTTGCCCGAAATAAAATTGCCGATTCGTCCGCCGGTGTTATGCGCAGGTTGCCCGCACCGCGCCTCGTTTTATGCGGTGAAAGTCGCTATGAAGGGCGAGAAAACTCTTTACGCGGGAGACATCGGCTGCTATACGTTAGGCAACGCAACGCCGCTTGATATGTGCGATACTTGTCTTTGTATGGGCGCGGGGATTACGATTTCTCAAGGCGTATGGCGCGCGGAAAAAGACCGTAAATGTTTTGCGTTTATAGGCGACTCCACTTTTTTTGCTTCAGGCATTACGGGAGTCATAAACGCTTATTACAACGGCGCGGATATAACCGTTGTTATCCTAGACAATTCCACGACGGCTATGACGGGACATCAGCCGCATCCCGGAACGGGTAAAACTGCACGAGGAGACGTTGCGGCAAAAGTTTCCATAGAAAACGTGCTTAGAGGAATAGGGTTAAAAACCGTTGAGACGGTTAATCCGTTGGATTTTAAAAAGTCTGTGGAGACGGTAAAGAAAGTTGCGAATGAAGAGGGAGTCAAGGCGATAATTTTTAAATCTCCCTGCGTTGCCATCTATAAATCGAAGGAAAAATCTAAGGTCGATTCGAAAAAATGCGTCGCCTGTAAGAAATGTATTGGGGAGCTTGGCTGCCCCGCTCTTATTATGAGAGATGGGAAGGCTTATATAGAGGAATCTCTTTGCGTGGGCTGCGCACTATGCGAGCAAATTTGCCCCGTGGGAGCAATATCGGGAGGTAGAGTGAATGAAGCGTAGCATATTATTGGCGGGAGTTGGAGGACAGGGCACGATACTTGCGTCAAAGCTTATCTCCGCCGCCGCGGTAAAAAAATCCATCCCGGTAAAAAC
>JAFXOC010000251.1 GCA_017529085.1 Selenomonadaceae bacterium
GTGCAAGCGCAAGTTGATGCAAGTCGCGCTGCTAAAAAAAATAACTCGCAAGCCTTGCAAGATACATATAGCAACATAAAATATTAAAAATATTAAAATTATATTTACATTTTATATAAACAATGATACAATTAGTCTTGAAAGAGGTGATTGTATTATGCTTGCTAAAGATGTAATTCGCGTTCTTGGAATTACCCGCCCTACACTAACTAAATATGTGAAAAACGGAATAATCAGAGTAAATGTCCTTCCGAATAAACGCTATGACTATAATGAAGAAGATGTTTACGGATTTCTAAATAAAGATATTAAAAGAAAAACCTTTATTTACGCTCGTGTTTCAACGGCTAAACAAAAGCCGGATTTAGAAAATCAAATTTCACTTTTAAAACAATTCTGCTTTTCAAACGGTTACACTATTTCAGGAATTTATTCCGATATTGCAAGCGGTATCAGTTTTGAAAAACGCAAAGATTTTTTTGAATTGCTTGACGAGGTTTTAGAAGGTCATGTCGAACGGGTAGTCGTTACTTATAAAGACCGACTCTCGCGTGTCGGATTTGGCTTATTTCATCATTTGTTTCAAAAATATAACTGTGAAATAGTAGTTATGAGCGAGGTAGGCTCTGTTAAATTAGATACACAAGAGGTTTTTGAAGAAATTGTAAATCTTTTGCATTGTTATTCTATGAAACTCTATTCAAGTCGAAGAAGACTCAAGAAAATCAAGGAGGCGATAGACGATGACGATGATGGCTGATGAAACTCTTACAAGAGTTGAAAAACATTTAATTCGTCCCTCGTCGACTTGGTTTCCTATGCTTTCTGAATTTTGTCATCTTGCAAAAAATCTTTATAATCACGGCAATTTCCTTGTACGCGATAAATTTCTTAAAAAAGGCGAATGGATGCGTTATGATGAATTGGATAAAATCCTGAAAAAGGATTTAGAATATCCCGATTATAAAGCGATGCCAACGGCGCAAACAGCACAACAAGTGCTTCGAGTACTTGATAAAAATTGGAAATCTTTTTTCGCGTCCATAAAAGATTGGAAAAATCATAAAGATAAATATTTAGGTCGTCCGAAAATGCCCAAATATATAGCAAAAAACGGAAAATTCATCTTGACTTTAACCAATCAAAATTGTAGATACGTAAACGGAAAAATCTTATTTCCTAAAACATTTAAAGGATTTGAAGTAAAGCCTAAATTTACAGAAAATACGGAAAGAATTTTCAACTCGTTTCAACAAGTAAGATTTATTCCGGACGGTATAAATATCGTTATGGAAATTGTCTATACGATAAAAAAAGTTGAAGAATTAAAAGACAACGGACGATATGCAGGAATAGACATAGGCATAGACAATCTTCTAACAATGGCGACAAATACAGGGGAAAACCCCTTAATTATCAACGGAAAAATACCGAAGTCAATAAATCAATATTACAACAAAGAACTTTCACGAATGAAAAGCGTTTGTATGCAAACAACAGGACGCTATTCTTCAAAGAAAATCCTTCGATTTACAAATAAACGAAACAGAAAAATTGATGATTACCTTCATAAAGCGAGTAAAATAATTGTTGAAAACTGCGTAAAGCAAAATGTAAATACAATTATTATCGGACAAAATAAAGAGTGGAAACAAAATAGTCAATTATCTAAAAAAGTCAATCAACATTTTGTACAAATTCCTTTTGCAAGGCTTATAGAGATGATAGAGTACAAAGCGAAAGAACAAGGTATAGCGGTCATCATAACAGAGGAAAGTTATACGAGCGGTACTTCATTTTTAGATGGAGAAATGCCTACAAAAGAAAATTACGACAAAAAGAGAAGACTTCATCGCGGTTTGTTTAAAACAAATAATAATTATTTGATAAACGCAGATGTAAACGGAGCGTTTCAAATAATAAGGAAAGTATTCCCGAATGTAAAAGCTGACGGGATAGAGGGCGTAGTGCTACGTCCAGTTGTGGTAGTTGCTGCATAGACCGTAAGTTTGGTAAAAATATTTTTACTCGACTTATCGAGAGCAGTTAATGAATAACAAAATTTATAAAAACTTTTAATATTATTTATTAAATTTTATTATAAATATAGCATAACGCCTATGGTAATTTTCAAGGCGCAATCGGCACAGCGCAAACTATCGTTTCTCCCTTTGCCGGAGCTATAGAAAATGCCATGACATTTGAACACGCCATGAGCAGGGTCAAGGCTCTTACTCAATCGGGACTGATCCGTCAGGGCGATTTCGATGCCGTCAACGCCAATATGCAAAAGCTGGAAGCGCAAGCGAGAGAACTTGGCGCAACGACGCAGTTCACCATGACGCAAGCCGCAGATGCTATGGGGTATCTCGGTATGGCAGGGTGGAAAACAGAGCAGATTTACGGCACAATGCCGGGGATGCTCGACCTTGCCGCCGGAGCGGGTACGGATTTGGCTCGTACCGCTGACATCGTGTCCGACAATATGACGGCAATGGGTATTCCCGTAGAAAAAGCAGGGCATTTCATGGATGTCTACGCTTACGCTCTCACCAACGCCAATGTCAATCTCGAATCATTGGGCGAAACTATGAAATATGCCGCGCCTGTGGCGGCGGCTTTCGGGGCAACGCTTGAGGATACGGCGGCAATGACCATGATGATGGGCAATGCGGGCATCAAAGGGTCTATGGCTGGTACGGCTTTACGCATGGGTCTTTTGAGATTATCGGGGCCGCCCAAGAAAGCCACCAAGGAAATGGAGGCATTGGGTATAAGCGTTTCGGACGCTACGGCGATGGCGTTAGAATCACAAGCCGCCTTAAAAGGTTTAGGTGTGGAGTTTGACGAGAATGCGCCGCCGATGGAGAAGATGGGCAACATCATCAAACAGCTTCAAGTCAAAATGAAGGGACTGTCCCGCGAGGAAAAACTGGCATCTATCGGGGCGATTTTTGGAGCGAATGCCGCATCCGGCTGGGTGAATATCATCGAGCAGGGCGGCGATGTGTTCGACAATTACCGAAATGCGCTCCGAAACAGCGACGGTTACGCCAAACAATTTGCCAAAACCATGAATGACGATACACGAGGCGCGATGATAGCCTTGGACAGCGCAACGGATGCCGTTGTAAACGCTTTAGGCAC
>JAFXOC010000252.1 GCA_017529085.1 Selenomonadaceae bacterium
AAAGGGCTTTTACTTGAGTGATAAAATTTTGCAAAACATTGCCGTCGTGCCCCACGCTTATAGCGGTATTCGCCGCTTCTTCAACGTTTGCGACAAGTCCTATATCTTTGCTGTCAATACTCCAAGAATGACCGCCGTACTGCATTATTACAGCGATTTTTCCAATGCGTTCTCTGCCGTCTTTAGCAAAAAAATCGGAAGCTTCGCGTTTTGTCATGCCGGAAATATCCTTGCTCATATAAGTTACGCCTTTTATGATTTTACCGTTATTAACGACAAAAAGCGCACCAGCGCCCAATGCGATTGATATGAAGAAAAATGAAACCACCGTGGTAAAGATAATCTTTCCCACAGACCAGTCACTGTTCATTAAAATTCCCCTTTAGGATTATGATTTTAAAATTCCACGCCTTATTATACTACTTTTATTTTTTTATACAAATTTTATTTGAAGAAATTTTTTGTAAAAAATGCGACTTCCTCCATGTCGAAGGAAGTCGCATTTTTCATATCCCTTTCATTCTTGCATCTCTGAGCCGCTGTTCTAAGATGTTTTTCCGCTTTGTCAAATCCTCCATTTTTAGTTTGTCCTCTTCGGTTAAGTCCTGCTTTTTCCTTAACTTGTCAAGCTTCATTGTAGCGTCTAAAAGCTCGCCCTCAAGTTCAAAATTCGGATTTATCATAAAAACCTCTCAATCAGCCCGGCGGCCAAGTCATTTTTCTGCCGCCCAACAAATGAACGTGTAAATGTTTTACGGTTTGCTGTGCGTCTTCACCCGTATTTATAACCACTCGATACCCGCCCTCAGCGATATTCAGTTCCTTTGCAACCTTCGGCAAAACTTCCGTGAAAATATGCCCCATTAAAGCCGTATCTTCACTCGTAAGCTCATTAATGCTTTTAACGTGCTTTTTCGGAATAACCAAAACGTGCTCCGGCGCTTGCGGCGATAAGTCTCTAAAGGCAATAACCGTATCGTCTTCGTAGACCGTTTTAGACTCGATTTCCTTCTTCGCTATCTTGCAAAAAATGCAGTCTTCCATCTAATGTCCTCCCTCAAGGCAAGTTTCTTCTTTCTTTTTCTCTCTCTTTTTTGTAAAAAAGAGAGAGAAAAAGAAAGAAGCAAAGAAAAAGAGAGAGAAAAAACTTTAATAAAATTTTTTCAATTTACTTTTTACTTTTCTTCAAAGTTTTTAATAATCCTTCCCATTACTCCGTCTTTGTAAAATTCTTCCAATACGCAATCATACATCTTTCCCGTTTCAGCCTTTTCCTTCGTATACACTCTTATATAATTACCCGTCAATCCATCCGTCACGCCGTCCGTTTCGGTTTCAAAGAGAACGGCTAAAGCTTTTCCCATAAATTTATCCATAAATTCACGGGATTTTTTTTCGCCTATCGCTTTGATAACGCTTACCCGCCGCTTTTTTTCGGCTTCCGCGACTTGGTTTTTCATCGTCGCCGCCACCGTGCCGGGGCGTTTGGAGTATGGGAATACGTGGATTCTTGAAAGGGGAAGTCTATCTATAAACCGGACAGTTTCATTAAAGAGCTCCTCGGTTTCTCCCGGAAATCCCACGATTATATCCGTTGAAATTGCGGCTTCGGGAATGTTTTTCAAGATTTTTTGCGTTAATTTTTCAAAATCTTCCGCTTTATAATGGCGATTCATAGCCTTTAATACGCTGCTTGAGCCGGATTGCAACGGCAGATGAAAATGCTTTGCAAATCTGGCATTATCCCTCGCAAATTCTATCAAATCATCCGTAAGTTCTATCGATTCAAGAGAACCCAACCGCAAACGGGCTATATTAGTATGTTGAAGTACGGTTTTCGCCGCGTCAAACAGGGTGACGGAACCTAAATCCTTGCCGTACATCCCGATATGAGTGCCGGTTAAGACTATCTCCAAAAAGCCGCGGTTAAACAGGTTTATCGCCTCGTCCTTAATCGACTCAAGCTTACGAGACCGTACGGGACCTCTGGCGTACGGAATTATGCAGTATGAGCAAAAGTTTTCGCAACCGTCTTCTATCTTCAAAAAAGCCCGGGTACGTTTTGGGGGATATACTAGAGAAATATCCTCAAACTCTCCGGGAATTTCTTTTTTTACAGCGTTAATTTTTTTTCCTTCGATGGCTTG
>JAFXOC010000253.1 GCA_017529085.1 Selenomonadaceae bacterium
CTGTGCCGTAATATACGTTAGACATAAGTTTACCTCCTTATCAGCGAATGTTAAGTTCCATCTCTTCCGGCTTCTGCGCGGTATGAGGATGCTCGGCGCCTGCATAAACCTTAAGTTTGCGGTACATATCTTCGCCCAAGCTATTTTTGGGAAGCATACCTCTTACAGCGTGCTCCACAATGCGAGTAGGGAATTTTTCCATCATCTGACCGGCAGAAGTAAAGGTGGTGCCGCCGTTATAGCCGGAATGACGGAAATAAACTTTATCGCGAAGCTTCTTGCCTGTAAGTTTTACTTTATCAGCATTTATAACAATAACGAAATCCCCGGTATCAACATGGGGAGTAAATGTAGGCTTATGTTTGCCGCGAAGGACTTTAGCAACTTCCACAGCTAAACGACCAAGAGTCGCGCCTTCCGCGTCAACAACATACCATTTGCGCTCAATATCTTGGGCTTTTGCCATATATGTCGTCTTCATTAAGTTTCCTCCTTAACGTCCTATCCGAGTTTAAGCAATACTTTCCGGGGCTAATGGCAAGCGTTGCCAAAACATCGAACAACAGTATTTTAGAAGAATAAACGATTAAAGTCAAGGTTTTTTTGAAAAAGTGCACAATCCTTCCGTTTCTTTTGCGTATATATTTTTATAACGGGTGGAAAGTTCGATTAGATAATCCTTGAAAGCCACGCCAAGTTCTTTGTTGCGCAGACCGAATTCTACGGTCGCCTTTAAAAATCCCAGTTTATCTCCGACATCATAGCGAGCGCCTATAAAATCGTAAGCGTATACGGCATCTTCTTTGGCAAGTACCTTTAAAGCGTCTGTCAACTGAATTTCACCGCCTTTACCGGGCTTGGTATTTTCTAGAATTTCAAAAATCTGCGGTTTTATAATGTACCGTCCCAAAACAGCCATACGGCTCGGTGCTTCCTCTTCGGAAGGTTTTTCCACCATGTCTTTTACTCGCATAACACGTGGATTATCTGTCGGAATACCATCTATTATACCATAGGATGAAACCATATCGGCTGCCACATTCTGACAACCAAGTATCGAACCGTTAGTCTCTTCGTAAATTTTAATCATCTGTTTTAACGCAGGGTTCTTTGGATTGTAAACCACATCGTCGCCTAAAAGAACAGCGAAAGGCTCGTTTCCCATAAAAGTTTTCGCGCAGTATATAGCGTCGCCCAAGCCTCTCATATGTTTTTGACGCACATAATGCACGTTTATATCGGCAGTTTCGCGCACGATGGCAAGCAAATCTTCTTTTCCCTTGCGTTCTAACTCCATTTCAAGAGCGGGCGCAGAATCGAAATGATCTTCTATAGCTCTTTTGCCATGACCGCTGATGACCAAAATATCTTCAATCCCACTGTTTAAAGCTTCCTCTATAATATATTGAATGGTAGGTTTATCGACAATAGGAAGCATTTCTTTGGGCGTAGCTTTAGTGGCGGGCAAAAATCTGGTCCCATAACCCGCTGCGGGAATAACTGCCTTTCTTATTTTCTGCATGGTTACCTCCCATAAACAATCTATTATAAACTACAATAGTAGGCGTTATTTAAAATACCCCAAATCCGTATTTTTTTCACGAAGTGAAAAAAATTTCTTTCGTCAGCATTTCAACAATGCATGCAGTAGGCGGGAGATTTTAACCCCGCCTGCCTTACGTTTAGACCCACGCCTTACGGTGGGAGACATCTTAGCATTGTTATAATTTCCTAAATTCCGTAACAACTTCTCTTTTATTCTATTTAATAAGCAATATATCCTTCTTTATTTTAAAATTATTTTGGCTTCTGCGCTTAAAATTTTCATAAAAAAACTGCCGAGTTTAAAAAACTAGACAGTCAACGATACCCTATTTATTTTTAAATTCCAATCCAACGCAAAATTCCGAAAGTATTCTTAGCACCGGACTTTACAACATTATACGCTCTCTACCCCGATTTTTTCAATTTTCTCATGCCCATAACGCAAATTCTAACCCCAGAAAAACCAATCGCTTCATCATTTTTCGATCAGAAACAGCTTGTTTATCACATATCCAAATAATGTAGATAATCGACCTCCTCGTCATATATGGAAAAAATTCTACTTTCATTTTCTCCGTTATCTATCAAACGCTTCTTTACTTCCTTAACGACATCGAAATCTATGATTGCAATAAAAATTGCATCATGTTCAATATTTTTTGTTTCATTGATATTCCCAACAACAGGATACCCACAAGCTCGCAATTTCTCGAAATCTTTATCCAACCAAGCTACTACCTCTTTATCACTATTCTTAAAAGCCGAGCACAACGCTTTACCAAAATTTCCGGCTCCATATAAAAGTATCCTGTTTCCCATATATAACAACAAATTCATACATTTATTGATTTGCCATTCAAATTCTTCATTTGTTGCGCTATGCCGAATAGCTTTAAGTCTTCGAATAATTTCAGACCAATGTTCGTCATAAAACTTTATCTTCTTTCTTTCACTATCCGAACACCTCAATAATGAATATTCAAAATTAACCCCATTATAGTATTTCTCTAAAAAATCTCCTCTATGCAGCAAAAAAATATTTCTAATTTCCTGTTTAGTTAATTTTGGGGCAAAAACCGCAAGTTCTCCGCTTCTTCCCGAACAGCTAAAGGGCGTTTCGGCAATATAGTTCATCAAGTCAGCGTCTACATCATCTACCGCATAATGCAAACACTTTAACGAAAAGGATAAACTAATGTGCATATCAAACTTTATTACCAGTAGAGCATAATTTTTTGTAAACTTTTGTATACCGTTTAAATATTGTTTATATCCGTATTTTTCTAAAGCTTCTCCTTCTTTACCTTTTAAAACAGGAACGATTTTGTCAAATTCTTTTTTATAATATTCTGTTTGACCGTGCAATGCCCGACAAAGCAATTCCAATACTAAATCGTATTTGTACGTGCCAGGGCAAAAATTATATACTAATCCATTCCCTTCAAGTCCCATACGATTTAATTGAAAGAAAAATGTCTTCACTTTCCCCGCATAATGCTTGTTCATCAAATTGCACAGAGAATTTGCGGATAATCCCGAACCATTTAAGTCCACAAATGCGAATTGCTCATCCGAACAATCAACTTCTTGAAGCAAATACGCTTGCGTCAATTCTTTGGCTTCCTTATGATATTCAACCAAAAAACGGCGAAATTCCTCATTCTTTCCCAAATATTGCGCTATATAACAAACCGTTTTGTAATCTATCATCTTATCCGCGCAACAAAAATGATCCGGCAAAAAGCTCAGCAAAGATTCTACGTCTATACGCAATGTTCGGGCAAAAGCTCGTATAGATTTTATATTTAACGGATTGCTATAAGTCAAAATTTTTCTAAAATTCTCTTCCGTTCCGTCATACGCCGGCATCCTAAGAGAACGTCTTGAAGCGTATATATAATGTGTTTCGATAGAAATGTTCCGGTTGTTTATAATAATATCCGCTATCTTTTTTAAAACATATCCGTCCCTAGCTATAAAATACAAACGGCGAATATCCATTTGCCTGCATTGCTCTAAAAGCCAATGAATATAAGGAAACAGTATATATCCAGCAAAAGATGAGCCTACGCTCTCCGCGACGCTCATATTCTCTTCAACTCTCAAATTTCTTGCAACACCAATCATTAATTGAGTGTCCGCCCTATCTTCTCCCGTATCCAACATTTTTTCTTCCAACGGCAAAAAGGCGGCAAATTTAAACGGTTGAATTTTTATACCTATGCTTTTTGGAACGTTAATATCGGAATGTTCGTTATCTCCGGTATGTACCCAATCTGAAAATTCAACGCTTTCCTTCTCTCTGACGAGATGAAACAATCCTGATGACCATTTACCTTTTTTATACTGCGATGACACATATATGGGAATATCTGTAAAAATTCCGTCGACAGATATAAGCATTTTACGAATGGTTTCTTCGTCTAGGTACATATCCGAAATCAATATTACCCTATCTCGCGACGCCGCAAGAGATTTCACTTTATCTATGTTTCGTTTAATCCCCACTACGGATTCTGTTTCTATGGTTTTTTCCAATTTCGATAACGTAATTTTTGCGCTCTCATCCACAAAACCAATCGTACCTACTGCCTCATAAATCTGCTCCAAAGATATTTCTTCGATGCCTTGATGAAAATAATTTAGCCGCGCAAGCTCTTCCGCATTAACTCGAATATCAAAGAAATTGTTTCTCAAAAATTCATTTATTCCGAAATATTGAGCGTCCGTTTGCAATTTATGTTGCATAAGAGCAAATATTCCCTTTGGCGTAGCCGTTTTTCTGGTAATAAGCGTATCAAAAACATCAAAACTATACAGCATAACAATCCCCTTAAAATGCCCTAAATCCGTATTTTTTCACGAAGTGAAAAAATTTCTTTCGTCTGCATTTCAACAATGCGTGCGGGAAGCGGGAGATTTTAACTCCCGCCTGCCCTACGTTTAGACCTTCACCTAAGAAGTGGGAGACATCTTAGCATTGTTATATATTTAACTCCCGTATTGCGCGCAGAGTTTCCCCGTAACGTCCTTTTTTCCCAAACAACAGAGTTGTTCCGAGTACAAAACCCTTTACGCCGCGCGGAGCAAACTCTTTGATTTTATCCGCCCCGCAGGCCCCGTCCCAATATAGTTCAAACTTCATTTCATCTTTCACCGAAAGCAGTTTTTCTATCTTTTTTCCCACATAAGGAAGAAACATTTGCCCCGCGTTGCCCGGGTTCACCGCCATGACCAGAACGCGTCGCACAATTCTAAGCATCTCATGCACGGTTTCAAAACTTGTACCCGGATTTATTGCAATTCCCGGCGTTAATTTTGCGTTTATAATCTTTTGCAAAGCAGTTGACGGGTGATATTCGGCTTCCGGATGAATATATACGGTATCCCCCTCGCGCAAACTGTTTATAAAAATTTCAATGGTATTGCTGGGATGTTCCACCATTAAATGCACATCCAAAGGTCTATCCGTCAATTCCCGTATGCACCGTAAATCGTTCAGCGACATAGCGTAATTTGGCACATATCGCCCGTCCATAATATCTATGTGAAATGAATCTATGCCGCCCGCTTCCAAATCCCGCACTTCTTTTCCTAAATTTGCATAATTTGCGCACATCATTGATGCCGATAATTTAAAATCCATCATAAAAACTGCCTCACATTTCATTTAGGTCTTGCCACAATCGCAAAATTTAAATCCCCCGCTAAACTTTCGCCGGGTTCCAACACAACCGTTGTTCCCGTCGTTCCCTTAATACTTTCCGCTTCAAATTCGCCTTCTATAACAGTAATACATTCCAAAGTACCGCTTTCATTTACATAAGATTTTTTCGCCGTCAATTTTTTTATGATATACCGACGTTCTTCAATAGGCTCGTCGCCCATAACCGTTTTTTTCGATTTAAGCTCGCATTTTAACGCTTTTAAGGCTTTTTCCTCATGCAATTCCCTCTTGTTGCCGTTTGCGTCTGTTCGGTCAAAATCATAAAAACGATAAGTCCATGGGCTGTTTTCCTCTATTTCGTATAAATAAGCGCCCGCAGAGATTGCGTGTAACGTGCCACCTTCAACATAAACGTAATCTCCAGCTCTTACCGGCAGTTTATCAACCACCGAGAGACAATCCCCCGCATCTATACTTTTTTTTACTTCTTCCTTATCATTTGCAATGCAACCGTTATAAATAAAACCCGAAGTTGGCGCCTCAATGAATAACCATGATTCGTTCTTTCCATAAGCTGCTCCTTCTTCCTCTTTTGCCACAACGTCGTCGGGGTGAACCTGTATGCTTAAATTCTCCCTCGCCTCAACCAATGCTATAATCAGAGGAAACTCATCGTATTTATCCAAACCGAACTTACGCTTATTCTCCTTAAAATAAGCGTCAAAGGTCATTCCCTTATATTTGCCGTTTAAAATGCGATTTTCCAAGCCTTTCTCAGAACAGAGGGAATAAAGGTGTCCTATTCTCTTACAATTTTCTTTTGCATAAGGCAAAAGCTTTTCCCCGCCCCAAATAGTATCATGGGCAACCGTATCCAAAATCAACATTTAATCCACCCCGTTGTTATTTCGTCAATCGTTCGGATTTCACATAAGCCTTAAAAATATCCAAATCCTCTTTGGTTGTAAGTTTTATATTCCTGTCGGAACCCGCCGCAAAATACAGCCGTTCTCCAAGTTCCACCATCATCGTATTGGCGTACGCCGATTTTTGAATACCGATTCCCTTTTCAAATGCTTCCTTGTATCTTTTTTTCAATACACCGTATTTGTACGCCTGCGGAGTGGACACTCTGCGTAGCGTTTCTCTCGGAATATATTTTGTTGTCGATATGTCATCGTCCACAAGGAAAATTTGCTCGTTATACGGCAAAGAGGTAACGCCGTTGCCATATTTCCGACATTTTGCGATTACGTCCGACAACACCCCTTCTTCTATAAGCGGACGAATACCATCATGTATAACCACAATATCGTCGTCGCCGCATACGTCATTTAAATCAAATACACCGTTTCTTATTGATTCCTGACAGGTTTCCCCTCCCAAAACAATTTTTTTCAGCTTATCTATATGAAACTGCCTTGCGTACGCTGAAAGCACACTATGCCAACCATCTATGCACACCGCTTCAATATAATCTATTTCCGGATGTTTTTGGAAGCTCTCCAACGTATAAATCAATATAGGTTTATCGTATACATTGATAAATTGTTTAGGTATCTCCTGCCCCATTCTTTGACCGGAGCCTCCCGCCAAAACTATCGCCGCATTCATATTAATCGCCTCCGTTCATAGAATCGACAAAATTTTCTTCATCATTTCGTCAACATTTTTAACCTCCCACTCATAAGCGTCATCGCATAGCCCCATAACCTTTAAGCCGCAAAAATCAATGTCTGTTCTCTGCCAAGATATGTTGCCGCTTGACTTTGGAGGATACAAGACAATACGCTTGCATTCGGCTTGAGAGGTAATGTCAAAAAAGCCGCATCTTATGCCCATAACCGTCGCACCATATTGCATAAAATCCATTGTGTCGGGAAAATCCAGAGATAAATCAAAAGCGTTGTCAATAAAATTCTTCTCATTCTCTCCGAAAGTATTTGTCAACACGGTATAACCTTTATGTTGCAACATGGCAGACAGTCGTTGCCAAAACTCGCGGGGCATGGAAACCATCGAATAAGCGAAAGGCACCAGCAACACAGTTTTATCCCTTTGCAAATTTCTCTCTGCAAAAAGTTTTTTGCCCATTTCAAAGTTATACTTCCATTTTGGGTAGCGTGGCTTTGTGTTCATTGGCAAATTGAAAATCATGCTTCGAAATGTATCCATAAAGGTAAATTTAGGCAACTGTCTGACAACGCAAGGATTAAAACGGAAATCTCCCTGCCAAAGTGTCAGAGGTTTGATATTTATATTTCCGTCGGCAAATTTCCAGAGTTCTCCGAGAGCAGCCGTATCGTAAGGCGAAAGTTCACAAGCCGGCGACAACTCCAAAAACTCCGACAACCTGCCGATACCTTTACTGTCCCCCGCTATTACACAATTTTTAATCCCGTTTACCCTACAGTATTCGTGAAAAAACAAACCGAGCAAATAATAATCTCCCAACGGACCGCTCGTCAAAAACACCCGCGCATCCGCTCCGTAAACATCGCAAACTTTTTTGTAAACCTCAAATCCTTTGGCAAGCATACGTCTATTTCGCTCAAAAGAAGGACGATCAAGAACAAAAACCGAGGTTTTATCATAACCCAGCGAAAGGACTTGATCATACATAGCTTGCCAGTGTTTGGGGGAGTAGATGATGATAAAAGCTGCCAAAAGACCGGAACACGGCGCTTCGATTAGAATATTTCCCATTGCGCCGCCCTGTTTATTGTTGTCGTTATCCCAAATACGCCAAACTTTTTCGCCCATCGATAAAATAATCTCGTTTATTATCCGCAAATGCTCCATACGTCCCATTAGGATTATTTTTTTGCCCTTGGCTTCGTTTACTATCAGGGAGCCAACCTCTTCTTCATAAATCATGGTTTGTTCCATCCATCAAAAACGGATTCTACCTTGCCTATCAGTTCCACGTAATGTTGACGCATTATTCCGTAAGGAAAGTGCTTGTCCTTTTTATCCGCTATGTCGCGTATCACGGGAGAACTAATTTCCGTAATATATTTCTCGGCTTCTTTTGACATAACGCGCAAACTGCTGAAATTTGCATCCGAACGATGTATACCGTAATCTATAGGCTTCATTTCTTCGGGGTATAAAACAACTTGGTTGCAAGGGATAAGCGAAACTATATCGCAAAGTCCGCTTCTAAGCGAAAGAAAGTTTCCCGCGTACGTAATGAGCGCCTTAGCCTCGGCAAATGGAAACATTATGGAAGGAATGTTGTCGAATAAATTCACCTCCGCGCTTTCGTTGATATTTACAAAAACACCATAGCCTTTCTCGCGCAAACGCCCTGCAATTTCTTCCCAAAGAAACTCCGGCAAATTTTTAACCGAATATGCGTATGGAGCGATAATAACCGTCTTACCTTCAACCACCCCCATAGTTTCATACTTTTGCCGTAAATTATCGTTCAACTCGATAAAGTTTGGGTATGTCCATTCATCCTTTGATACCATTCCTTTGTAAACATAATAATCATAGGTATCCAAAAAGTTGAATTCCCTACGCATTCTCGTTCGGCAACGATTTAAGTATAAACTGCCCTGCCACAGAAATAAGTCCGTTACATCAGGCAATCGAAAAAACTTGTAACATTGCTGAAAAGCCTCGGCATCACGCCATTCTAATTTCTCCGCTTTGTTTATGTCAAAAAGTTTTAAAATCTTGGTCAAGCCTTTGCCGTCTCCAACCGCAACATAGTTTTCTATGCCGCGCTTTTTAGCGTAGGCTTTTAAGTATAAGCCGTTCAAAAAAATATCGCCGGTAGCTCCTCGCATAATGAAAAAATGCGTATCCCCTCCGTATTTTTTCTTTAACCTTTCATAAATCGCTTTGCCCCGCTTCGTCTCTCGCAAGCAATAGTTATAAGCCGTTTTATCTTCGTCTTCGTTCTGCTGCGGCTCGCGTATCAAGAAAAAATGTACGTTTTCCTCATACCCCAACGATATTAGTTGTTCCTTCATTTGCTCACCGTAGATAGGCGA
>JAFXOC010000254.1 GCA_017529085.1 Selenomonadaceae bacterium
ATTTTCTCTACTACTTCTCGCATATATCCGCTTCCACCTTTAACCATTTCTATACTCGAATAGTATTTATCTATTGTTTCGGCCAATAAATATTGCGACAAATCCAATAATTTGTGATATACTGTTTGCTATTCAGTTCGAAGTGTAATCACATGCCACGAATATTATTGTTATACTGTCGTGATACCTTATACTGGTTAAGGTTCGACGCTAAGTTACTGATTCCCTCTTCACCTAAAATTTTTTATTTTTTTCAACGCCCTCATTAACACTCATTCCCTTCTCTGGTCTTGGGCAACCTTCTCGTTCTTGGAGATGCAGTTCTGCGTCATTTCCACCATTTCCTGCCACAAGAAGGCTTTTCGCTCTCCAACTCTGCTGTATCGCAAAGAGGCTACTAGACAAGCCTTGCAACAGTCCGCCGTTTAAAAGGTCTATGTATCCTGTTTTTCGCCGCCTTTACGTTCCCATTTTGCGACGAATTTTTTCGCCGCTTGTTTTTTATTTGTTTCAGTCATATATAACGCCTTTCCGATGTGATGATATGAAAAATTTACGGATTGATTTTTTTTGACTAAAGTGGTAAAATGAACGCGAATAAAGAGAGCCATCGATATTGGGGTCGTCGCGCCCTCTTTTATTTACGAAACCTGAAAGGGACGGACTTAGCACTATCACGCTCCTTTCTCTAATCCGTAATGCCTAATTGGCGTTACTTCAACAGGGAAGCAACGCCAATTAGAACGTTAAAAATTGCAAGCGTAAGCATCGCAATCTCATAGTTCGTCATGGGCTGCCCCTCCCTTCGAGAGCGGGCGCAAACACATCGACAGCTCACTAGACATAGTGTAGCATTTTATCTAAAAGTTTTCAAGTTGTTTTCATATTTTGTCGATGGACGAAATACGAGCATCAAAAAATCGCCCTTCGGGGCGATTTTTTATTATGGCAAGCGAAGTATCGTAAAAGTTTACAACATATACAAGGGAGGAAACGAACATGAAGACCGGATTGCGGCAAGTCATGCTTAGCGTAGCATTAACGAGTGCCATTGTCCTGGGAGGGTTGAATTTTCTCGGGCTGACCGACGGGCAGACGGTTTTGGCGCGCCAAGGCAATGCCCTGCAAAACGCAGTACAGTCTGCACAGCCAAAAGTGAAAGAGGCAAAAATAGAGCATGACGAAAAGCCCTCCGCACAGGACGAAGGGCAGGAAAGCGACCTAATGACCGACGGCGCGGCAGATTGGATGGCCAAGCATCGGTTTGCTTATGATGATTCCAAAACGGTAGATGAAAACGTCGCTGACGCAGAGAAACTTACCAAAGAATTTCTGGATAAATTCGGCGAAACCGACAAAATCAATACGCCGCAACGCCAACGATTAAGAAAGAATATCGCCGACGCGCTTTACGGAAAAGGCGCCAAAACCAGAAAACGCGAGGTTTTTATCATTGTGGGAGCTCCCGCATCCGGAAAATCTACTTTTGCAGACGCGTTGATAGCGGAGAAAGGAGCCCTGCTTATAGATTCGGACGAAGCTAAAAAACGCTTGCCGGAGTTTAGCAACGGGCTTTTGTCCGCGGCGGTACATTCGGAAAGTTCCAATATTGCGGACGCTGTGCTTGCTCGCGCCATAAATAACGGCGATAATATTGTTATGCCGCTTGTGGGCAAGACGTATGAGCATTTAGAAGAGCGCGTCGACAAGTTCAAAGAGGCAGGCTACACGGTAAAACTAATTTATATTGACTTGCCGGTTGCAAAGGCTATAAAGCGGGCAGAGACACGTTTCAAAGAAACCGGACGTTTTATTTCTCCTGAGTATTTAAAAAGTGTCGGCTTGAAACCCAAGCAGAATTATGACAAACTAAAGAACACGAAAAGGGTTGATTCTTATGAAGCATGGAGCAACGATGTCCCCAGAGGAAATCGACCAATACTTATTGAATCGTCCTCACAAGAGCAGTAGCGACAAGCCTCAACCCGGATGGGAGGACGAGGACTTAACTCATGAGCGCACAATGGAAGCGATGGACTTGGCAATAGCCGGAATCAAAATCGGTAGATGAAATGCGGATAAAAAAATCCCCTTCGGGGCGATTTTTTTGTTTACACATTCGCCGCAATCTCGCATTTTTTGCCGCAAAAAGCTACGCCGTACTTCCATACTTTATCGACGCCCTTATTCCTAAATTCCGTTATATACTCTAAATTTTCAATTTGATCAAGGGCGATTTTTGCGGTTTGACTAAGAGCCGATTCGGTATCTGCCACTTTAAATTCCATTATAACGCCGTTTTGGTTTTTTTCTTCGGGGAAAATCCCTATGTCAAACCTGCCGTATCCGCTTTCCCTGTTGGACTCGATTTTGTACTCCGGCATTAGAGTAGCCATAAGCCCCAAGACAAAACCATGATAAAAAGCCTCTTTGTTGGCTGTGTCATAGTAACTTGTTAAGGTTAAAAGATATTTGTTTAATCCGTAAGAAAATCCTTCGACATTGCCGAACAACAAATCTTCCAATAAATTTAAAAGGTTTGGGTTTCCTTCCATGCTTTCAATGCGTTCGACAATTTCCGTCGCGTAAACCGAAGTTATCTCGCGGTTAGGTATGCGCAAAACCGCCGAAAGCATGGATCCGCGCATAACGGGTTTAGATACGGGCGTAAGATAGCCCGTGGTCAGGAGCATGGTATATAAAGCGTTTCGGTTCTTGTAGATGTCTGAATAAATAGCGCCCTCATCGATTTTTGCGTTGACAGAGCCGCCTTGCAGAAGCGATTGAAGTTCCTTAGTTTGCTCTTTGTCCGTTCTCTTTAAAAGTTCCTTCACAATGCTGTTGCCGGAAGTGTTCAGCCAATAAACGGAGGGCTCAAAGTCATTGTCGAAATAATTGATGACCGACCAAGGATTGTAAACGTTAGTCCCTGCAAAACTGTAACCATCGTACCATTCTTTTATTTGCGGCAGTTTGTCGCTAGCGTTAAAATCCTTTGCAATTTGCCCGATTTCCTTTTCGGTAAACCCCATAGCTTCCGTATATTTTCCGCTGATAAGGCTTGATACCTTCAAATTGTTAAGCGAGCTGAAAATGCTCTCTTTGGCGATTCTAAGCACGCCGGTCAGCACCGCAAAATCTAAATCGGGGTTGGATTTTAAAACGGAGCTTAGGAAATTGCGCATAAAAGTTACGGCTTCATCGTAATAGCCATAATCAAAAGCGTATTGAATCGGCGCGTCATATTCGTCGATAAGCACGAGAGCCGGCTTTTTGTGGTAGCGATTGAGCCACGTTGTCAGGTTTTTCAAGGATGGTTGCAAATCCACATCGTCTGCTTGGCGATTCATTACAGACATAAAATATTTTTTCTCAAGATCATCTAGACAGTCGGTTTCAAGAATATGTTTTTGGGAGCGGTACAAATTTTGCATAAGATAGCTAAAACTTTTTATCATACCCGCATAATTCGCTTGCTTAATATCCTTCAAACTCACAAACACGGTAGGTTTGCTTCCCTGATGCACCATATATTTTTCGCCGGCTTTTTCAACAGACGTACCTTCAAAAAGCGAACTATTTTCCTTTGCGTTTTTCATTGTGAAGAAGTAATACAGCATACTAAGAGCCAAAGTTTTTCCGAAGCGCCTCGGTCTTGTAATAAGAGTGGCTTGACTGTGACCGTCTATAAGCGACTTTATAAAGTCTGTTTTATCCACATAATAATATTCCTCCCGCACTCTTTTAAAATCGTCCACGCCTACGGGCATAACATAATGTTGCTTCATTTGTCCTCGCCTCCTTAAGTTATCCTGTTTATGGTGAATGCAAAAATATTTTTACTTGAGTTTGCTTCCCCGCCCTTCGGGCGGGGAAGCAAAATACAAAATTTATTGTCGTTCACTATATAACTATCATATTCGATAACCTTTGCCTGAAATCCTCCAAACCCTTCACGCAAAATACGCTTTTTCGTCAACGCCGCCGTCTATTTTTGCCACGCAGAACGTGGCAGTGAAATTTGCCGTGGCGTTCATTATGGATACGAAGACCGTCGCTATCGGCTCAATGGCGAATATTACCGCCACCGCTTCTACGGGTATGCCCAAAACGCCGAACATATAGTTGAGGCAGACAATGCCGCCGCATGGAATGGGCGGCTTGGAGAGCGCCATTATAAATACCGAAACCAAAAACGTAAGAAGCGTGTCTCCGTCCAGCTCTATTTGAAACACTTTTAACATCATGGCGGCGGACATCGCGAAGAAAAAGCACTGCCCCGTTTTGTTAAACTGCATTCCCACAGGTATGAGAAAAGATACCAACGATTGTTTTACGCCCAATTTTTCTTCGGCGAATTTCATCACAAAGGGTAACGACGCGTTTGAACCGTTGATTGAAAAAGGTATCGGCGCAAAGCCTACGGCTTTTTTCAGATACGGTGCGGGTGATATGCGCCCCGTGACGGCTACAGCCGCCGCCCCGATGAGGAACACCAAAAGAGTTCCCGCCGCAAGCCCCAATAAAATTTTGGCGAGGGCTAAGAGCGCGTTTAAATCTGCGGTTGCCGTCAGGGAGAACATGGCGAGAAACACTATTGCGGGGACAAAGGGAATAACCAAGGATAACGCGCTTAAAAAGAATTTGTTGAAGGTTTCTATGCCG
>JAFXOC010000031.1 GCA_017529085.1 Selenomonadaceae bacterium
CGTTACCGTCAATAAATACATGAAATCGTATCTGTTCATAACTTCACCCCCTTTCGGGGGCTTTAAGGCCACGCTTAGCAAACCGCTTGAGTGTATTCTATCATAAAATTTTCATTTATGCAACCTATTTCGAGGTTGCTTTTTTTGATTTTCGGCTGATTTTGTTATTATTCACGGGTAATACGACACGGTGATGCGAAAGGTGAATTAGTGCCGTTCACAGATGCCCCCTCCACCGCTTCGCGGTCCCCCTCCCCTTTCAGGGGAGGCACTAAAGCAAAACCTCGGGCGCGTACTTGTCATAAGAGATAAAAGTTTACCCCGTGAATAGTAGCTTCACACGTTTTTAAGATACCAATCCACATCTAAATTGTTAAGGCTTTCATCTTCGCGCTTGCGATTAATTTCATCCCTTATTGCGTAGCGCATGGCTAAACGTATATGCTTTTTAAGGGTTTTTTCGGTCCAAGTGCAGATAAGCTTGCGACCGGAGCGCAAGAAACGAATATCGCCGTTTAAGATGTCGGCGTTGTAGGCAACGTTGACATAAGACTTGCCGTGAGGCGTTTTGACGGGGATAAAGTTTAACGCGCGGCTGATAAAAAGCGGGACATCTTTTACAGTTTCGCCCGGCATTTTTAATTTCCATTGAGCGCGAATAGATTTTAGCGTTTTGCCATAAAAAAGCGCGATTTTACGAAGCACGGTCTCGGCGCGATTTTTAAGCTCGACGACGCGCCCGCTTTCCCAATATATCTTGGTGCTTTTTCCGCTTTCGTCTTTGCATTCTTCTATAGACTCGATACCTAAAAATTCCATTGATTTTTCCTCCTTGCGAACATATGTTCGATTTTTATAGAAGGCATTATAGCATATAAATTTTTAAAAGTGAATAGGTATTTTGAAATTTTTTGAAAATTTTTTCTTTTTTTACTATTTAAGGGTAGTAAAAAAATAGTGCTCTTCACGGCTCTCCTTCCACCGCTTCGCGGTCCCCCTCCCTCTAAGAGGGAGGCTTCTTAGCCGCGACTTTTGTGCCTAAAGTTTAAATTGCCACAAAAAAGCCCCCCTCCTAGAGGGGGGTAGGGGGGAGAGTCCCCAATAAATAAATTTTTCTCTTGTATCTATGAAAACTTTATGGTAGAATACTTTTAAGCGGTTTGCTTGCTCGATGGCCCCCGCCCCCGAAAGGGGGTGACGTTGATGAACAGATACGATTTCATGTATTTATTAACGGTCACGTTGATATGCATCACAATCATAATCTCAGTAAAAAACTAAAAAGCCGTCGCTAGTTTGGCAACACGACGGCTAATTCCTTAAAATGAAACACTTTTAGGGGGCAGGTCATCGTAAACCGCCCAAAAGCCTCGCTTACCCGGCGGGGCTTTTTTCTTTGTGTTTATATTACCACTTTCTAGCGAAAATTGCAAATAAAATTTCTTGGTAAATCATAATAAACTATGCTATAATATATCCGTTGCCACCTCCTATACCGGCAGGAAAGGGGGTGCTTTGAGATGGATATTATTGTTACTTTCTTTGTTTCCATCGCGGTAAATGTGGTCTCGTACTACATTTGCAAATGGCTCGATGGCAAACGTTAGGTTAGGCAATGAGCCTAAGGGTAACGTCTTCCCTTCGCAGAAAAGACGGAGAAACCCCCGCGAGCTGCGAACTCGCGGGGGTTTTCGCTTTGAGTTTTGGATATTATTGTTCTACTGTTTGCATTATATCAAACCACCATATTTTATGCAAGCAAAAATTAAAAATTTCCACAAAACCAGCCCCCTTCCCAGGGGGGGTAGGGGGGGAGAGTCCCCGAGAAAGAGGCTCCCAGACTCCCTTTTCACGGCAATTTTTTATGGTAAATCAAAATAAACTATGCTATAATATTTTCGTTGCCACCTCCTATACCGGCAAGGAAGGGGGTGCTTTGAGATGGACATACTTCAAGCATTTGTTTCCATCGCGGTAAATGTGGTCTCGTACTACATTTGCAAATGGCTCGATGGCAAACGTTAGGTTAGGCAATGAGCCTAAGGGTAACGTCTTCCCTTCGCAGAAAAGACGGAGAAACCCCCGC
>JAFXOC010000255.1 GCA_017529085.1 Selenomonadaceae bacterium
AGAGCGGCGAGAAATGATAATTTCAAATTTAAAGACGCGGGTTGAAGAACTTCCGCAAAGCGAAAACAAAAAAATCATGTTGGAAGAAATAAAGAAATTGGAGGAGGAAGCCCTTTGATCTTTGAAAGCCTGTCGGAGCGGCTTCAGACCGTATTTAAAAAATTAAGAAGCCACGGCAAACTTACTGAAGACGACGTAAACGAGGCGATGCGGGAAGTTCGCATGGCGCTTTTGGAAGCGGACGTTAATTTTCAGGTAGTAAAAAAATTTGTATCTAAAGTCAAAGAACGAGCCATAGGAAAAGAAGTCCTGGAAACCCTCACTCCCGCTCAAGTTGTGGTAAAAATCGTAAATGATGAATTAACCGAACTCATGGGCGGCACGGGCAGCCGAATAAACATGAGCCCGCAACCGCCGACGGTTATTATGTTCGTCGGGCTTCAAGGCGCAGGCAAAACCACAAGCGTCGCAAAATTGGGGCTTACATTAAAAAAAGACGGCAAAAATCCGCTGTTGGTGGCGGCGGACATATACCGCCCCGCCGCTATAAAACAGCTTGAGGTTTTGGGCAAGCAACTTTCCATACCCGTTTTTACATTGCCGGGGGAAAATCCCGTCGCAATCTCAAAAGAAGCTATCTCTTATTCAAAGAGCCACGCCAACGACGTAATAATCATAGATACGGCGGGACGGCTTCAGATAGACGAAGTCTTAATGAAGGAGCTTCAAGACATAAAAAAAGAAGCGAAACCACATGAAATAATGCTTGTGGTTGACGCTATGACGGGTCAGGAAGCGGTAAACGTAGCTTCTGCGTTCAATGAAAAATTAGGTCTTGACGGCGTTGTCCTCACAAAAATGGACGGCGATGCGAGAGGCGGCGCAGCGCTTTCCATCAAGGCAGTTACCGCCACCCCGATAAAATTTTTGGGGATGGGGGAAAAAATTGAGCCTTTAGAGGTTTTTCATCCCGACAGAATGGCATCCCGTATCCTTGGCATGGGGGACGTGATTTCCCTCGTTGAAAAAGCGCAAGCCAATTTTGATTTGGAAGAAGCTAAAAAACTCGGGGAAAAGCTAAAGAAAAACGATTTCACGCTGGACGACTTTTTGTCGCAGTTGCAACAGGTGAAAAAGCTAGGCTCGATGGAATCCATTCTAAGCATGATTCCGGGGCTTGGCAATTTAAAAAACAAACTTCCGGAAGGCATGGACTTTGACGGAAAAGAGATGCGCCAAATAGAAGCCATCATCAAATCCATGACGAAAAAAGAGCGGGCGGACATAGGCATAATAAACGGCAGCCGCAGAAAACGCATAGCGGCGGGCAGCGGCACGAGGGTGCAGGACGTGAATAAACTCTTAAAACAGTTCGCCGAAATGCGTAAGATGATGAAAAAATTTAAGCAAAAAGGCGGCAAGAAAGGTTTTAACCCCTTTGCGGGAATGAACTTGCCCTTCTTTAGAAGGTAAAATCAATTAAAGGAGGTGATAACATGGCAGTAAAGATTCGTTTAAATCGAATGGGAGCGAAGAAAAATCCCTTTTATCGCATAGTGGTTGCTGATTCCAGAGCTCCTCGCGACGGTCGTTTTATCGAAATATTGGGCAATTATGATCCTAAGAAGCAGGATGCGCCTGTAAACGTTTCGGAAGAAAAAGTCCTTGACTGGATGGCAAAGGGCGCGCAGCCTACCGATACGGTGCGTTCGATATTAAGAAAACAGGGCATAATGAAGAAATTCGCAGACAGCAAAGGGAAAAAATCGTAAGGAGAACCCATGAAAGAGCTTGTTGAAGTTATTGCGAAGGCTTTGGTTGACGATCCCGAAGCCGTGAAAGTAGACGAAGGAGTAAACGAAGAAGGCATGGAAGTCGTTTCTTTAAGAGTTGCCGAAAACGATATGGGAAAGGTTATCGGCAAACAGGGTCGTATAGCAAAAGCTATGCGCACCGTCGTAAAAGCGGCTTCCATGAAGGAAAACAAACGCGTTCTCGTGGATATCATCGATGAGAAATAATTTCGGCAGACCCGCTTTTTAGGGTCTGCTTTCGTTTTAAGGCGAGTTTCGTTCTTTTCTTTTTCTCTTTTTTTGTAAAAAAAGAGAAAAAGAAAAGAACCAAAAGAAAAAGAGAAAAAAACTTTAATAACTGGTTTTGGCGAAAATTTAAAAATGGAGCCGAAATTGACAGTTCGAGTTTGTTAAAGTTTTTTCTTTTTCTCTTTCTTTGCTTCTTTCTTTCTCTTTTTCTTTTTTACAAAAAAGAAAAAGAGAAAGAAAGAAGGAACTTGCCTCTAAATTAACATTAGGAGGATAATATGGAAACGATGAAGCTAACGGTGCCGGTTACAATTAAGGCGAAGCTGACGGAGAAGTTAAGAGAGAAGCTTTTAAAGCAGCTTGAGGAGAATTTGAAGCAGGTTGAGTACGAGTTAGAGCAGTTAAATATGGAAGAAGCCCGGGTAATAAATCAAGTGCAGCCGGACGAGAGTACGCCCGAGGGCAAGAACGAACTCATGGCTATACAGGCGCATTTTGCGGAGGAAAAGGGTAAGAGAGAGGAATATAAGGCGGGAGCCATAGAGGAAAGAGAGACGATAAAGAAGTTGTCGCTTGGCGCAGAGATAGAGCAGGGGACGCTTGAGCGTCAGGTGGAAGTAAAAATTGGCGACGATATGCGAGAAGTAATGAATATGGAGATTTTGGTGGAAGATGACAAAATCATCGCAATCAGAGGATAGGATAGTAGTAGGAAAGATTGGCGCGCCTCACGGGGTTCGCGGTATTTTTCGGGCGTATGCGTTGACGGATTTTCCCGAACGTTTTTTTGAGATGAAGGAAATAACGGCGGGTAATGAAACCTTTGCGATTGAATCGGTGAGAGAGGACAATAAGTCGTTGCTGATGAAATTTGAGGGGGTGGATACGAGAGAAGACGCCGCCTTGTTGAACGGAAGACTCTTAACCGTGGATAGAAAAGACGCTGCGCCGCTTGAGGAAGGCGAATACTATACTTTCGATATAGTGGGGCTTAATGTGTTCGACTTGTCCGGGGAGAATTTGGGCAAGGTGACAAATGTGCTTAGAACTGGCAGCAACGATGTTTATGTTGTTAAGGATGCCGAGGGGAAAGAAACATTGATACCCGCTTTGAAGAAGGTTGTAAAGGCGATTGACATTAAGGCGGGGAAAATGGTTGCGGATATGTCCGAAATGGAGATTTTAGAGTAATGAGGATGGATATTGTAACCATCTTTCCGGGAATGTGCGAAGGCGTGTTTAACTCAAGCATTTTAAAGCGGGCGCAGGAATCGGGGTTACTTGAAGCAAAGTTTACAAATTTTCGCGATTTTGCGGAGGATAAGCATAAAAAAGTAGACGATACCCCGTTTGGAGGCGGCAGCGGCATGGTCTTAAAGCCTGAGCCGCTTTTTCGCGCCGTGGAGAGCGTAAAGCGAGAGACGAACATAAAAAATCGCAGGATTTTGCTGATGGATCCCGCGGGAAAACCTTTTACCCAAGAAAAGGCGAAGGAACTTGCAAAATACGAGCAGTTAATTTTTATCTGCGGGCATTATGAGGGTTTTGACGAGAGAGTAGCGGAATTTTTAGCGGACGAGGCGATCTCCATAGGCGATTATGTGCTGACGGGAGGCGAACTTCCCGCTATGGTTATCGCGGACGCTGTGGCGAGGATGCTTCCCGGGGTGCTTGGTTCTGCGGAATCTGCGCCGACCGATTCTTTTTATAAGGGGATTTTAGGCTCTCCCGTATATACCAAACCAAGGGAATACAGAGGAATGGAAGTCCCCGAGATTTTGCTTTCGGGGGATCACGCAAAAATACGAGATTGGCGAAGAAAAAAAGCCTTGGAGCGCACAAAAACAATACGTCCCGAACTTTTGAAAAATGTAATTTTAACCGACGAAGAAAAAAATTACCTTGAAGACTTGTGAAAATAAGTCTTCATTTTTTTTTCAAAAAAAGCAGGAAGAATTAATATTATATATAAGTAAAACAAATCAAA
>JAFXOC010000256.1 GCA_017529085.1 Selenomonadaceae bacterium
GATGTTGAAAACACGGATTTTTGTGATTTGCCGGATGAAACCATGGAAGAATGGTTTGACATTTGTAATAATCCTTGGCACTGCTGGGAGAAAGGCAAACTATATGTGTGTAACTTTACCGAATTTGCTGTTAAAGCGGGGTTGTTGGTCGAGGACGAGAATGACTGTTTTGATTTACAGAATTTACAAGAAAAAGACAGAGCGGCGCTTTTGGAGTTTACATTGGGATATAGTGAGCGCGGATACGCGCAGCTTTGTCGGCGTTGCGCGGGTTGGGCGGATGTAAATCCTAAAAGAGTAAAAGTCGCCGAACAAGCAAAATGTAAATTATCTAAACCAAGTTGGGCGGTATAAATAAGAAAGCGGGTAAAAGTATGCGGAAGGCTGTTATTTACGGACTTGGCGAAATGGGGGGGGGTAAAAATATACCAGGTATCGAAGTAGTCGCTTATGTGGATAAGTCGGAAAGCGCAAGAGAAAGGTTTGAGGCTAAAAGAGGCAAGAAAGCGATTTCGCCGAAAGAATTTTTTCAAAATTATTCCTCAAAAAATGTTTATGTTGTTGTTTGTGTTGGTCCTGAACATGAATTAAGCATACGCAACACATTAAGCAAATATGGTTTCAGATGGGGAGTAGACGCGTTTCCTTGGCTAGAATTTGAGGATAGGCATCATGGCTTTTTTGCGATGCGGGATAGCGGATATTTATGGGCGCCCGTTATTACGTTTTCATGCACGGATTTTTGTACTTTGCGGTGCAGAAATTGTTCATTGAAAATACCGTATCAAGAAAATGCAACGAGACATCATAAATCTTTGGAGGAATTAAAGACAGAAACCGAAAATTTTTTCAAGAAGTTCGATTATGTGGAAGAATATGCTTTGGTGGGCGGCGAGGTGTTGCTTTGGCCGTATTTATGCGAATATTTGGATTGGGTTTTCGAGAAATTTTCCTCACAATACGGTTGGGCGAGGATTGTATCTAACAGTACTCAAAAACTTTCGGAAAATGTGTTGAAAACTTTGGCTAAAGACAATGTTATGTTTGAAATTACGGTATATAAAGATGTTGTTCCCGAAGAGAAGAGAAGCATTAACAAAAGTCTGTGTGAAGAATACGGCGTAAAGTACAGGGAAATTGAACATTCTCATTGGTTTGATTTTGGGTTAAAGCCTGAAACCTTGCAAAAAAACAGGGACAACAGCTTGTTTTTTGCGGAATGCGAATCATTGTGCAGGGGCGTTGAGGATAATCAACTTATTTATTGTTTGCCGGGATATTTTTCGGCTATGAGAGGTCATATCAGCAGGGAAAGGCGCGGATTGTCTTTGGATGCGTCCAAGAAGGAATTATACGAGTATTATTACGGAATGTTTACCAAAGACTACCCGGCTTATTGCGATTACTGTTTGGGATTTGTAAGAGCTCCTATTATTCCGGTAGCGGAGCAACTTTGAATTTTAGGGAGGCTGTCGGCGTGAAAATATTGGTGTTTGGCGCATACGGTATGGCAGGACACATGGTAGCCGCGTATTTAAATGAGCATGGAGAAAATGTTATAGGCTTTGCGCGTCAAGACAGTCCCGTGTGCAATACATGGATCGGCGACGCTATGAACGCGATTGAGGTTGAAGCGGCTATTAGATGGAGTGGCGCGGATGTTGTTGTAAATTGCATTGGGGTTTTAAATCGCGCCGTGGATAATGATATGGCGAGGGGAATTTATCTCAACGGTTTTTTTCCACACTTAGTTGAA
>JAFXOC010000257.1 GCA_017529085.1 Selenomonadaceae bacterium
GTGGCATTTCCCACACTCTAACTTTTGAGTAAAACACGATGTTGGTACAACCCCGTAAGCGAATATTCCAAGTTCGCCCCTTCTTTTTAACTCTGCTTGCGTCTTGTTGAAACTTTCTCTGTCAATGATTGGCTCGTGATGATTTTTTACAAGATACTGCGGCAATTCGCCCTTGTTCCATTTCATAGTTTTGGAAAAAGGGTCTGTTACATATGTCTTTTGAAGCAACACATCTCCAACATAAGCGGGATTACGGAGAATATAATCTATCGCCGTATGGTCTCTAAAACCTCCGCTTCTATTGCGTATACCTTCTGCCTTAAACTCATCCGCCAACGCTGTTTTTGCCTTGCCGCTAAGATACTCGTTAAAAATTCGTTTTACAATTTCAGCCTCCTCCGGCACAATTATCCATTCATCATCTTGGCATTTATAACCGCATGGAGGAATAATGCCTTTAGTGTGTCCTTGGGAGAATTTTTTTCTTTTGCCCCACTTAACATTCTCTGAAATGCTTTCAGATTCGCATTGAGCATATGAGGCAAGCAAAGTCAATAAAAATTCGCCATCTTCGCTAAGCGTGTTTATGTTTTCTCGCTCGAATCTGACCTCCACCCCGATTTCTTTTAAATGGCGCACCGTATTCAAAAGGTCAACTGTGTTTCTAGCCATTCTTGATAATGATTTCACGAGAATCAAATCAATTTTTCCCGCTTCGCAATCGGAAATCATACGCAAAAACTCTTTTCTCTTGGCTGTTCCCGTGCCGGAAATGCCCTCGTCCGCATACACTCCCGCATATTCCCAGTTGGGATTATTTTGGATTAAATTGCTGTAATAGCTGACTTGCGCCGAAAGGGAATGTAGAAGTTGCTCTGAGTCAACGGAAACGCGAGCGTATGCCGCTACTCGTTTTCGTTTCGGCATTTGGGGAACTGTGCCTTCGATTTTCCTTATTTCCCGCATTTTTGTCCACTCCTTTGCTTCTACTATCTATCACTCTGAATCGACATTAAGTCAACGCTAAATCCGAGAATAATGCGCCAACTGTGGGATTATATTTTTCTTGCATAATGCGCTCCGCTTCTTTATAATCGGCTTCTGTAATAATCCCCGTGGTAAGCATAGAGCGGAAAATATGCATGGAGGTTTGGTACATTTTTTCTTGTTCAAAAAGTTGTTCAGACACGATTTTCACCAAACCTTTCTGCGATATAACACTCGTGATTGCAATATTTTCTGCCGGGCTTTCCATAAAAGGATTTTCCGCAATGGCGGCATATAAGGGTTTTGTGATGTTTAAGTTCATCTTGGTGGTAACTCCACCACTTCATACGGCAAGCATCCGAGCAAAATTTCTTTTCAGATTTCTTCGTATTTCGCTCTATCGGTTTTCCGCATTGTTTACAGACATTAGCAGTACTTGTACTTTCTAACGAAGTTCGATAACAAAAGGATTTTACGGTGTTCGGCGATATATTGAGTTCTTGCGCGATTTTTACATAGCCGTAGCCTTGTTGTCGTAATTGTTGTATTTTGTTTTTTTCATCCTGCGTCATAACGGTTACTCTCCAAAAATATAATTTCAAAAGCCCCTCAATTCACAGTCAATGAAATTTATGTAAAA
>JAFXOC010000032.1 GCA_017529085.1 Selenomonadaceae bacterium
GAAAGAAGCAAAGAAAGAGAAAGAGAAAAAAACTTTAATAATGGGTTTGGTAGCTATTGTCAAACAAATTATCAACGAAAGTACCCGGGAGTCCAGAGGGCAATGCCCTTTGGCGGGGTCAAGAGGCAGCGCCCCTTGTGGGGTTTGGGGCGAAGCCCCAACTATGGAGGTGTCACCTTGGCGGGAAATAGGAATTATGCTTTGGATGTGTTTCGGGGGATAGTTATATTAAATATGATGTTTGTGGATGCGCCGCCGGATTTGCAGTCGATTTATAAAATTTTCGTACATACGCCGTGGGAAGGGATAACGGTGGCGGATCTGGCGTTCCCGGGGTTTGTGTTCGCCATGGGGGCGTCGCTTGCCTTTGGGGGAAAATTGCAGGAGACAAAACGGCGATGGGGAAAAATTTTCAAACGGGTTGCGGTTTTGTTTTTGTTGGGGCTTTTGGTCAACGCTTTTCCGGCATTGTCGAGGTTTATTTTGGAACCGTCATTCGATTTTAACGCTTTAATTAACGAGGTTGTTGCGCACGGCAGACTTTTTGGGATATTGCAGCGGTTGGCGCTGGTGTATTTGGCAGCTTACGTTGTGATTCGTATTTTTAAAGGCAAATATTTGATTATGGCGGCTCTTTTGCTGCTTGCGGTTTATTCAGGGTTGACGCATCTATATTCGCCGTCGGCGCCTTTTTCCAGAACCGATAATTTAAATTTGTTTATAGATTTGGCTATTGCGGGAAAGGATCATCTTATGACGGCTTACGACGCGCCTTATGAGCCGGAAGGATTGTTCGGGGTCGTGTCGTCGACGGCTTCAATGCTTTTGGGAGTATGCGCCGGAAGATTTTTGCAGCGAGAAAATTATCGGATGCTAATTTTGTTAGGCACAGCAGCTTTTTTTATCGGCGGAGTTTGGAGCGAATTTGACATAATATCAAAACCGCTTTGGAGCG
Organism: Selenomonadaceae bacterium; assembly: GCA_017529085.1. Taxonomy (GTDB): domain Bacteria; phylum Bacillota; class Negativicutes; order Selenomonadales; family Selenomonadaceae; genus RGIG9201. The sequence continues at coordinate 956 of JAFXOC010000032.1, forward strand.
CTCCCTATGCGCTTATGACTGCGGGATTTCATGCGTTTTTGCTCTTTCTAGCCGCAATTTTGACAAAAAAAATTGCCGTTATAAAAAAATGCTTTAAGTTTTTTGCGGCTTTCGGGCGAAATCCTATGTTGTTTTTCCTCGTTACCAACGCCGCATTGGTATTTTTGCAGACAATGACGGTGACGGAGGACGTTTCTGCTTATGCGTATATATATTATGAAACGGTGAGAGGTTTTGTGAGCGAAGCGTTTTCTTCAAGCTTGTTTGCCGCATTGTGGTGTATAATGTGGTACCCGTTGGCGGCTTGGTTGTATAAGAAAAATATAATATTTAAGGTTTAAGGAAACCTCTAAAAAATAGGATTTTACTTTTATCTCCCCGCCCCTTCGGGGCGGGGAGATAAAAAAATAAATTAGAGCTGCTTTCGAACATAAAATTTTAAAAAAAAAAGGATTAAGGGCGTAAATTCTCGAAATTATAGTAAACGACAATAGGTTTAGTGTCATGCTTCCCCGCCCGAAGGGCGGGGAAGCATGGTAACAAACAAATATTTCTATCGTTTACTGAAAAAAGAAAATTTATGGTGATTTGGGGAGTTTTATATGTCGAAACGAAAAAAATCAGCATCGGCGGAAAATACTGTAAAAACAGAGTTTGTTGCAAAAACGGAGACTCCTGCGGCGGAGCGTATTTTTGCCCTTGATATAGGTACTAGAAGCGTTATAGGCATCGTGGCGGAGATAAACGAGGGTAATGAGACAAAAATTCTCGCTACCGTAAGGAAAGAGCATAAGACCCGCGCCATGCTTGACGGGCAAATTCACGACGTGCCGGAAGTGGCGGCTATTATCAAAGAAGTTAAGGAAGAACTTGAAGAAAAGACTGGCAAGATAAAAAATGCCGCAGTCGCCGCGGCGGGGCGCGCTCTTTACACCATGAGAGCCGAAGCGGAACTTCAGGTCAGCGGCGTTATCGACGAGGATATGGAACAAAATCTTGATTTTGCTGGAGTTCAAGCGGCGCAGAATAAACTTGCCGAATCTCGGGCAATAGACGATCCCGCCGGTTACTACTGCGTGGGGTATTCCACCATCGAATATATGCTTGACGAGGTGCCGCTAAAATCCCTCGTGGGTCAACGTGGGAATACTGCGAAAGTTTCCGTTGTCGCAACTTTTTTGCCAAGACAGGTTATTGATTCTATGCACTCTGCGTTAGGCGAGGCTTCTCTTAACATGAGCGCACTGACGTTAGAGCCTATTGCCGCCATAAATGTGCTTATTCCCCAAACCATGCGTCATTTGAATTTGGCTCTCGTGGATATCGGCGCAGGGACAAGCGACGTGGCGTTGACGAAAAACGGCGCCGTATTCGCTTATGGGATGGTGCCTCTTGCTGGTGACGAGATAACGGAGGCTGTTTCGCAGAAATTTTTGCTGGATTTTAAAGTGGCGGAAGAGATAAAACGCAAGGCGACAAAAGGGGAACGGGTGGAGTTTTCCGATATTTTGGGCGTAAATTACAATCTTTCTGCGGACGAGGTTATTACGCCGATTTTACCGAGCGTAAAAAATCTTGCGGACGCTATCGCAAAGGAAATTATGACTCTAAATGGCGGAGCGCCTCAAGCCGTTATGTTGGTAGGCGGCGGCGCGCTTACCCCCAATCTTGCGCCAATAGTGGCGGGCGCACTTAACATGACGGAAGATAGAGTAGCGGTGCGCCGCCCCGAAAAGGTGGAAGGTATTTTAGAACTTCCCGAAGAACTTAAAACCTCCGATTCCGTTACTCCCCTCGGTATTTTAAAGATAGCGACTACAAGCACGCTTCATTTTCTCTCTGTGTTCGTGAACGACGAGGAATACAGCTTGTTTAATTTCCGTCGGCTTACCGTGTCCGACGCGCTTTTGAATGCGGGAATCAGGCTTCCTAAATTCAACGGTAGACCCGGTCTTGCCATTATGGTAACTTTAAACGGCGAGAAAAAATTCTTCCCCGGCACAATGGGAGGACTTGCCACGATTAAACTGAACGGCGAGACTAAGACCCTTGACAGCCGTGTGAAAGACGGGGATAAAATCGAAATCGTCAGGGGTAAAGACGGAGAGGACGCTAAGGCTACCTTACGGAATATAATAAGCAAGGAAGATAAGCAAATTGTTAGGGTAAACGGCAAAGAGATAGAGATAGAAACGACTTATATCGTAAACGGAAAGGTTCAGCCGCCGGATACTCCGTTAAAAGACGGAGATAATATAGAAAAGCGGGATTACGCTTTATTGGGGGAAATTTTGAAGCGTGCGGATTATTCTCCGGTGGGGGAGAGGATAAATTATACGTTAAACGGCAATAAATCCCATTTTACCACAAGACCGGAAATTTTGTTAAACGGCAAGCCTACGGAACTCTCGGCGAAGGTGCGCGGCGGCGATGTTATAAAATATAACGCCAATGATAAACCTACCATTAAAGACGCTCTTGATATTGATGAGAACGCCGCTACCATTAAGATTGTGTACGAGGGAAGGGACAGACGTATTCCCGCCGCTAATGTGGAACTTTCGGTAAACGGCAAGGCGGCAACGGCAAAAACCGTGATAGAACAAGGGGCGGCTATAGTATATAAGCAAAATCCAAGGGCGAAAACTACGGTGTCCGACGCGCTCTTAGCGGTGAATTTCACGCCTCCCGCCGCAACCAGCCGCATGAAGTTTGATATATTGGTGAACGGCAAAAGCGCCGAATTTGTAGACCCGATGAAAAACGGCGACACTTTAGAGGTCATTTTGACGAAAATCGGCGAGCGCAAACCTTTTAAACCTATTGCGGAAAATTCACCGACTGCAAAGATTGGGGACAAGGTGCAATCATCTGAAGAAGTCAAAGATGCAGAGTCGGATAAAAAAGATGTGGCAGGAGAAACGCCTGTAAAATCCGATAAGCAGGAGAAAAAGGAAGATTTGAAAATGTCTTCGTACATTCCGAACATTCCCGGGCTTAGAGAGGCCTTAGAAGCCTCTAAAAGTGAACAATGATGTTATTTTGATGCAAAAACGGCTGCATAACGATGTTGTAGCGAGTTACAACATGTATTATACAGCCGTTTTTATAGTCAACGATAAAATGTTTACGCTCGATTTGTATTCCCCGCCCTTAGGGCGGGGAATACAAAAACAAAACTTATTGCCTTTACTGTACCTTCACTTCGCCCGCTAAAACCTTCTTGTAATCCTCGTAATTTTTTGCCAAAAGCTCGGGGGTGTTAAGCTCGTATGGGCAATGCGCCATACATTTGTTGCAGTGGAGGCAGTTTTCGATTTTTTTCATCTCGGCTTGCCAATAATCCGTAAGCCACATCTTTGAAGGCGCGCGGCGGAGCATCAAGGACATTCTTGCGCATTGATTTATGGTTATCCCAACGGGGCATGGCATACAGTAACCGCAACTTCTGCAGAAATTACCCGATAATTCTTCTCTTTCCTTTTTTATAAATTCTCGAATTTCATCCGTCATCTGTGGAACGTTATCCATGTACGAGAGCCATTCTTCAAGCTCTGACATCTTCTGTATTCCCCAAATGGGAAGCGCGTTAGGAAATTGCGCGGTAAATGCCATGGCGGCTTTTGAATTTGTTATAAGCCCGCCGGCAAGCCCTTTCATGCAGACGAAACCCACGTTATGTTCTTCGCAGAGCTTTACAAGCTTTGTCTCTCGTTCTCCGGATATGTAGGAGAAGGGAAATTGCAAGGTTTCGTAAAGCCCGCTTTTTACAGCGTCTTCCGCTATGCCGATTTTATGCGCGGTTATGCCGATATGACGAATTTTTCCCTCTTCTTTTGCCTTTAGCATACACTCGTACATATTAAATCCGTCGTCCGGCGCGTACACCGTATCGGCGCAATGGAACTGGTAGACGTCTATATAATCGGTTTTTAAAAGTTTTAGCGAAGTCTCTAAATCCTTCCAAAAACCTTCCGGATTTCTGGACATTGTTTTTGTGGCGATATAAATTTTATCCCGCATGTGAGAAAAAGTCTCGCCGAGCTTCTCTTCACTATCCGTATAAGCTCTTGCCGTATCAAAATACCTCATTCCGCCTTCGTAGGCTCTCATTAAAATTTTCTTTGCGGTTTCCATGTCCACTCTTTGAATAGGGAGCGCGCCGAAAGCGTTCTGCGGAGTGGTTATACCGGTTTTACCAAGGGTAAGCATCACAATCTCCTCCATTTAAGGCATATTAAAAAAATATTTTTGATTGCCCCACGCTTCTAACGAACATGGAACAATCAAAAATCAAACGATTTTGGTTAGTTATAACTTCTGATGTCGCTGTTTAATATGAGTTCGTGAAAATAATGCCGAAGCATATTTAAAGTTATGTCTTTCCGTTTTTTTAGTCCCGCGCGAATGGCGTTCTTGGCGCGTTGTAGGGCGTTATCGACGGATTTGACGCTTCTTTTCATGGCTTCTGCAATTTCGTCGTAACTCATGCCGCTGAGGTAATAAACCACCGCCGTATACTCTACTTTTGAGAGCACGTGTTCTATAAAAACTCTGACTATTTCATAATCTTCGGCTTCTATGATGTGATCGGACGCTTCTATTTTCTCTTCATCCGTTAAGATGTCTAAAAAGGTCACATCGGAATCTTGCAACCTAATCATTGCGTGAAGGGATACGGATGTGTTTAGAGGTCGATGTTTTTGGCGGTTCGCCGTCTTTATCGCCGAAATGTATTGGCATCTTACGCAACGTTTGGCAAAAGCCGAAAACGGAATAGGTCTTGTGAGTTCATAGGTTTTTATCGCTTTAAAAAAACCAAGGCGTCCTTCTTGCAGTAAATCTTCGTCGCCGGACTTTAAAAGAAAATAATGATGTCCCACGGATTTTATCATGTGGTTGTACCTTCGATAAAGCTCCGTAAGCGCCATATTGTCCGCATCTTCCCTATAAGCGCGAATAAGCGCCTCGTCGGTAAGTTCTTTACATACGTCCACAGACGTCGCTCCTTTTGTGTTTTTTATTACGAAAGTATTTCTGCAAAAAAATAAAAATTCCTGCACGTTTATAGGAATAAAGTAATAAAAATCCGTGATTTAGAAAAAATTTAAATCTGAAAAAAATCTAATCGTTTGCTATACAAAAAAACTATGGTAGATTAGTATTTATTTATGGGCTTTTTTGTGGTGTGTTATTTTGTGGAGACCTGTTTATTCAATGTAATACAAGAAATTTAAAAATTTTATGGAAACGAAAAACTTGATGTAAAAGTCCCTGAAACTATTCTGACAACTAGGAAATCGGGATTATTTACAGTTACTTTTCATTTTAAGATGGGAAACTAACGTCAAGATTTGAAGAGGTTTTGAGGCATTGAAGGGTTATGGGAGAGCAAAAAACCTCGGAAGGAGGGTTTCTTATGAAAAGAAGGAATGTGAAAGTAAGAAAATATGGGTTTATAAAACGCATGGAAAAGGAAGCTATGGTGGGACTTTGCGCGGTATCTTTCATGATGCTGACAACGGGTTTCACATCTAAAGATGTTCAGCACGTTACGATTAACGTTGACGGTCGCGCTATTGAAGCGCATACCGCGAAGGTATCTCCCGAAGAGATTTTCGACAACATTGGCGTAACGTTGAGCGAAAATGACGAATACATCGTTGTTAAAGACGGCAACGATGTGAAAATAAAAGTGCTCCGCGCGGTTCCCGTTACCGTTAAAGTTGAAGGCGAGGAGCCGGTAAAGTACGAAGCTCAGGTTAGAAGCGTTCGCGATTTTCTTAAATCCGAAGGTTACGACGTGAATAAATACGAATCAAGCGTAGGACTTGACGCGACTTTAAAGGCGAATATGGAGATAGTCCTTGAGGATAAAGCCTTAAAAGCCGCAAGAGAAAGAGCGGCGCTTGAAGAGGCGAAAAAGAAGAGAGTTGAAACCGCAAGGGGCGTTCAGGAATATTCCGATGCAATAAACATGGAGGCAAGCGCATATCTTCCCGGCGACGGTAACGGTGATGGTGTTACCGCAACGGGCATTCCCGCGACTTACGGAGTTGCTGCGGTTGACCCGAGAGTTATTCCTCTGGGCACTCGCCTTTATATTGAGGGTTACGGCGAGGCAATAGCAGCCGACACGGGCGGCGCGATAAGAGGCAGCAAGATAGACCTTTGCATGGAAAGTTATTCTGAGGCGATGCGTTTCGGCAGACGCAATGTTACCGTTTACATATTGAAATAAAAAAGGCTCTTCGGAGTCTTTTTTTGTTACCTAAAAATAATTTTTATGGTAGAATACAGTTAATCAACTTTTTAAGGAGAATTTTTGTGCTGGCAGAAATTATGGCGAATTTGCCGCTTAAAACCATTAATCACTCGTACACTTACAGAGTGCCCGAAGAATTTTCTTTTGTAGACGTCGGCTGGCGGGTTTTTGTGCCGTTTGGCGGGAGAAAAGTCGAAGGGTTTGTAATCGGTATTCATGAAGACGATGACTTAGACGAAAATATTAAATATAAGGATATAGCGGGCGTTTTAGATGATGAAGCTTGGTTTAGCAACGAGATTATAAAGGCTTCTAAAATACTTTCGGATTTTTATCTCTGTTCGCTCGCTGAGATTATGCGGCTTTTTATGCCCGGAAAAAGTGGCGTTAAAATTTCCGTTATGTACGAGGCGGTCCCTAACGCTTTAGGAGATAGTTTTACAAAAGAACCGTACAAAAGCGTCTACAAATTGACAGAAGAAGCAGGGGTTATAGATAAACCTGCGCTTGCGAAAAAGTTGAATTTCTCTGCAAAGGAAATCGACGGTATATTGAAAAAAATGTTAGACGCTAAAGTTTTGAAAAAAGTCTATGATGCCAAAAAGCTTGCCAAAGGACTTTATGAAACCGTTGTTGAGGCGAATTTTCCCATAACGGAAGAATTTTTGGCGGGTTTTGACAGGAGAAAACCTGCGCAATTTAGGCTTTTGACGCTTTTGAAAGAAAAAAATACGCTTTTTGCAAACACATTGAAAGAAGAAAAAATTTCGACAGCTGTGATAAAATCACTCTCAGAGGCGGGAATTATTCGCTCTGTCAAAAGGAGAATATATAGGGACAGTTATGAAAAATCTGCGGTAAGAGAGAACAAACGAGAATTAACGGAAGAACAACAAAAGGTTTTAGGCGAAATTATCCCTTCAATAAAATCTTTAAAACAAAAGACTTTTCTGCTTCATGGTGTTACGGGCAGCGGAAAGACTGAGGTATATATAAGAGCCGCGGCAGAGGCGAGAAAACTCAATCGACGCGTTATCGTCCTGGTGCCTGAAATCGGGCTAACGGGGCAGCTTGTGAAAAATTTCAAAGAGGAATTTGCAGATGAAATTGCAACCATTCATTCGAGGCTTACGGTATCGGAACGAAACGACGCTATAGAGAGAGTGAGACGCGGCGAGGCAGGTATCGTAATCGGCGCAAGGTCGGCCTTATTTGCGCCCATTGATAATGTGGGGCTTATAATTTTGGATGAAGAGCATGATTTGTCATATAAACAGGACGAATCCCCCCGTTATCACGCGAAAACAGTCGCTAAGGTTCTTTCCGATATTTACGGCGCAACTTTGGTTTTAGGCAGCGCAACCCCCGCTGTGGAAACTTATTACAAGGCTAAAACGGGTAAAATTTCTCTTTTGGAGATGAAAAACAGGGTAGGGAACATCCCGTTGCCTATTGTAAGTTGCGCGGATATGAGAAACGAGCTTAAAACCGGCAACCGGCATATTTTATCCCGTCCGCTTGAGACTCTTGTAAAGGAAACCGTCGCTAAAGGCGAACAGGCGATATTGCTTCTCAATCGTCGCGGCTTCTCAACCTTCGTAATGTGTCGGTCATGCGGCGAACCTCTTACTTGCAACGAATGTTCCCTTCCGTTGGTATATCATAGAAACGGGAGGCTGGCGTGTCACACCTGCGATAAAATTTTCGAAGTGCCGAAAATCTGCCCTAAATGTGGCAGCAAGTACATCAAATACTTTGGCTCCGGCACGGAAAAACTTGAGGAAGAGCTAAAAACATTGCTTCCGAATGCCAGGGTTATTCGCATGGACAGGGACACCACCGCGGGGAAATTTGCCCATCAGGAAATTTTGGACAAATTCAAAAAGCATGAATACGATATACTTTTAGGTACGCAGATGGTTTCTAAGGGTCACGATGTGCCGAACGTCACAGCCGTTGGGATTATCAGCGCGGATTCAAGCTTGCACATTCCGGATTTTCGCGCTTCCGAGCGAGCTTTTACGCTTATTACCCAAACTGCGGGAAGAGCCGGGCGGCGCGCTTTAGATGAAAATACCAAGGGCAGGGTTATTGTGCAGTGTTACAACACGGAACATCACGCCGTTGTCTATGGAATAACGCAAGATTACGAAGGATTTTACGAAAAGGAAATTCCTTTTAGGAAGGAGCTTTTTTATCCTCCGTTTTGCAGACTTATAAAGCTCATTTTTCAAGGCAAGGACGAATTGCAAACTCAAGCTGAGGCGGGAGAGTTCACCGAAAAATTCAACGCGAAAAAAACGGGCAAGGATACGGCTATAGGTCCGTCGCCCGCCATGATAGCGAATTTAAGAGGAGTGTATCGTTTTGTGGTGTTGATAAAAACCGCAAACGTTCAAGATGCGCTATCTTTTTTACGAGACGAAAAAATTCACGAACGAGCGGATGTGGCAATAGACATTGACCCTATAATGATGTTTTGAACATGGCTCTCCCACCGCCCTTCGGGCACCTCCCTCTAAGATGGAGGCACTCGGATTACTGCTTTTGAGCCAAAATTTTACATTGACTAAAACCCAGCCCCCCTCCTAGAGGGGGGAAGGGGGGAGAGCAGTAGGAGTGAATAAGAATAAATAAGTCTACAGTCTGCGGTGTACGAAGGATACCTAAAATTTTTTATTCATATAAAGGAAAATTCAAAATTTTGTCAAATATATAAGAAAGAGAATTTGTATATAAAATTTGGTAAAAAAGGCAGAGCTTATTAAAATTTTTTCTCTCTTTTTCTTTGCTACTTTCTTCTTTTCTCTCTTTTTTACAAACGAGAGAGAGAAAAAGAAAGTAGAACTTGCAATTGTGTAAAGAGGTGACCCCTTTGCTGAGATCTTATAATTTACAGTCTATAAAGCCGGGCATGGTGCTCGGCAGGGATGTTTTGGATTCAAATGCTAGCATATTGATAGGCAAGGGTTCCGTGCTTACGGAAGAATCCATTGCCAGCATAATGGATCGGCCTATCTTTTCCGTGTATATTGAGGAGCCGGAGCAGGAGGAAACAAAGGTTCCGGGTAAGGAGCATCTCTTAGACAACGATTACGTAAAATGTTATGAAGCGGTGTACGACAGGGTTTTCAAGTTGTTTGTGGATTTGCTTGAAGAACAGATGCTTGATATGGACGAACTTCGTTCGATTGTTATTAAGGAAATTTTGCCGAAACTTGCCAACGGAGTGCGACCGATTGGGCAAATTCACAACATGAGCAGGGGCGGAGATTACCTTATACACCATTCGATTCACGTGGCGATTTTGGCTGGGTTAATGGGGCAGTGGAAAGATTGGTCGAACGCTAAACAGATTGATTTTGTAACCAGCGGGCTTTTGCATGACGTGGGTAAACAGCTTATTCCACCCGATATTTTAAACAAGCACGGCAAACTTACGGACGAAGAATTCGGCATGATAAAGGCGCATCCCGATAACAGTTATCAAATGCTTAAGGACTCCCCGTTAAAAGATAAGGCGAATATATTGCAGGGCATTCGTCAGCATCATGAGCGTTGCGATGGCTCGGGTTATCCGGACCACCTTACAAAGGAAAATATCAGCGAATTCGCTTTGGCTTTAGCTATATTTGATATATACGACGCAATGGCGGCGGATAGAGCATACGCAAAACGACGTTCGCCGTGGGATGTCTTTGAAATTCTTAACGACGATATGTTAAGGGGAAAGCTGGACACGGAATTTGTGGTCTATTTTATGCGCAACCTCTGTCGCGCATTAAACGGAAGTTGGGTCGCTTTAAGCAACGGCGAAAAGGGACGCATTATCTATATAGACGAAAGTCGAGTTATGTCTCTTCCCGTGGTGCAGGTCTCGGAAGATAAATTTATAGATTTGGGTCGCGATACAAGCGTTAAAATTGAAAACTTGTTGATGGCAGACGAGATTTAGTTTTAGC
>JAFXOC010000258.1 GCA_017529085.1 Selenomonadaceae bacterium
ATCCATTTTCCACAACAAAAAAACTCCCCTTAATCGAAAAATCGGTCAAATCCGCAAAAATACGCAAATCTAACCGACCCTCCGACTAAAGAGAGTTCGTTTACATCCATATGAAATTTTACGCGCGAATCATTAAAGCGAGGGTAACTTATACCCCCCCGAAAATAATTCTCATTTGCATAAAATTCAACCCTTTCCGAAAACTTGGATTCATTGTAGCATAAAAAACGCTTATTGGCAAATTTTTTGTAGTTTTGTTTTTTTTTCTGCTTATTCCGTAAATTTTTCTACGAACACATTTTCAGGCGATTCGAAATTTTTCAATTTCTCCTTGTATTTCAATCTTCGGTATATTAAAATCAAATCAAAAGAGGCGATATTTTGAACAACTACAAAATTAAACCTTGGGAAGAATTAACCTTCAAAGACGATTACATTTTTAAGAAAGTTATGAGCGAGAAGCGGCATTGCAAAAAATTGCTTGAAAAGCTTTTGCGTATAAAAATCAGAGATTTAAAATATTTGGAAGACGAAAAGACCCTTAAATCCACATATATAAGCAAGGGCGTCAGACTTGACGTGTATGTTGAGGACGACAAAAACACGATATACGACATAGAAATGCAGGTAAGGTCGCTGCAAGATGACGAACTCTTTAAACGCACGAGATATTATCAATCGGTGATAGATACGGATTTGCTAAGTATCGGCGCATTGTATAGCCAATTAAAACAAACCTTTATAATTTTCATTTGTCCCTTTGAACTGTTTGACGCAAAACGCCACCTATACACCTTTAAAAATATCTGTGTGGAAGATAAAAACATAATCATGGAGGACGGCGCAACAAAAGTTTTGATTTCAACTAAGGGAACAGCCGACGACGTAACGCCGGACGTAAAAGCATTTTTAAACTATATTGACGGCGAATTAAGCAAAGACGACTTTGTGGCTGAAATTGACACAGCCGTACAAAATCTAAAGACAAAGGAATCGGAAAGGATGAATTATATGACATACGCCATGAAAATTTTAGAGGAACGCGAGGAAGGACGCGAGGAAGGACGCAACGAGGGACGCAATGAGGGACGAATAGAATCCATTCGCAATTTGATGAAAACAACCAGCATGACGGCGGATGCCGCTATGGATGCCTTGCTTATTCCGCAAGATGTGCGGGCGAAGATAAGTTTGATGTTGTGATTACATTTTTTGAATACATAGTAATTACCCACTCCGGATTTTTTTGCTTGATATAATTCGTATGTTCCGACACTATACGAACAGCTTTTTCTAGATTTTCCTGACTTTTAACGTCTGACTTATCCCAACCTGTAGCGATACTGTTTTCAAGTTTTTGACGCTCAGCCTGTTCTTGTTTTGCCTTTGCCTCCGCTGCCTTTTCTTCTTCCGCTTTCTTAACGGCTGCTTCCTTAGCTTTTAAAGCATTGTCTACATCGTCCAACGATGAGGCTTTCCGCTGCTTTTTTGTGGAAATTATCCCGTGTATGCGTCACCAACGGAATTTTTAAAGTTTTGTTTTTCAAGCCACTCGCGTTCTTCTTCGGTTTCGGGGATGTCTATGCGTTCAATTTTGAATATAACGGGGCGAGTGCCGTCATTGCAACACGCAATCATCATGCGCTCATCGTTCGTCCACTTACGCATAATTGAGCCGCCTTGCAGAGCGGAATAAACATAGCGACTTATAGCGTCCCAAGCTTCGCCGCAAAATTTACCGTTCATCAAGTGATAAAAATCGTCTTGTTCCGGCGTTCTTTTTAAAACAAAAGTATCTCCCGCTTTGAAGCAAGGACAAGCACCGGAATTTGGGTCTGCGAGATATTTTTTCTGATATTCTGAAAACACTTTGGTTTCTAAAACCGTAATTTTGCATTCATATTGCATTTTATTCACCTCGTTAATTTTTGAATAGAACGTGATTATATGGGACTTTTCCGCTCAATATTTCTTACTTTACGATTCGCCGAATCCCGCGACGCGTAAGCTAGTCCATTTAAGGGAAAATTACCGCCCTTATTTCAAATATACCAATCCTGCAATCTGCAAAACAAAAATCAGCGGCACACCATACTTAAATTTCAAATGCAAAGTCTTATGCCGAAAAAGCCGCATTGCCGTCATTGCTCCAATACTGCCACCAATAGCCGCAAGTATAAGCAAAGTCGCCTCCGGCACGCGCCGGCAGTGTTTCTTGGCGCAAAATTTGTCCCAACCGTAAATTATTAGCGTCACCAGATTTATTACGGCGAAATATATCATGTAAAGCGTATGGGCTTGATTATCCATTATTAACTCTCCAAAATCTGCCGCAAAATATCTCTGTCATTGTCTCGCACCCAAACCACATAGGCGACCTGAATGAAGCGGCACCTTCAACGATGTCAAATTCGACTTGGCATAAGAAAATCTTACCAACACTCCCCTCTTAGATGTGATAATTTTTTATTGAGATTCATTCTATCGTATTCGCAAATAAACGTCAACAAATTGTTCGAATAATTCGTCGAATTTTATACAATTTTATACAATATAGTTACTATTCACGAGTAATGCCACATAGTGATGAAACAGGTGAATTAGTGCCATGAAGAGCACGATATTTATTGATTTGTTTGCAGTCTGACTATATGAACATTACTTCATCATTTTTTCACATAATATTGTAATTTGATTTAGATTGTGATATGATGAACTCGTTTATTTTATACGCTACAAACGTGGGAAGTGACGAATTTAATGCGGCAGGTCGACTTTTTGGATAACGGGTCTCTACTTAAAAATGTTTTCGCAAAACACGCTACCTCGTCCATTGTCGCGATGTTCGGCGCTACCGCCGGCATTATGGCAAACAGTATTTTGGCGGGACTTTTTTTCGGAGCCTCGGGGTTAGCCGTAATGAGCGTTACTATTCCCTTTTATTCTCTTTTTGCCGCATTGGGTTCGCTGGTGGGAGTCGGCGGTTCCACTCTTACATCGTACGCGTTGGGACGCGACGATAAAGGAAAAGCGAACGAGGCTTTTTCCTTATCCGTTGTTTTGGGGTTGATTCTCCCTGCAATCGTTGTTTTTATTTCGCTGCCGTTTCTCGAAGAGGTGCTCTTTGCTTTCGCTTGTCCGCCGGAACTTTATGCGGAGGCGCGTTTCTACAGTATAATATATGTAGTCGGCGGATTTGGCACAACTCTTTACTACATTCCATACGGCTTTTTGAAACTTTTGGGACGACTTCGCGCCATGATGGGGCTTTTTCTCGGTATGGCAGGCGTCAACGTGATTTTGGACATAATCTTTATAAAATTTTTTGATATGGGCGTTGAAGGGATTGCCTTAGGTATGGTAATAGCCACGGTCGGCGCTTCTGTTTCGGGAATTTGGCTGCTGACGAGGGGAGATGGATTTTCTCTTGTGAGAGCGCTCAAAAAGGAAGATGCGTTGCGACTTTTAAAGCTGGG
>JAFXOC010000259.1 GCA_017529085.1 Selenomonadaceae bacterium
CAGATGGCATAATGTATTTTTCTATACCCCGTCCTGCAAGCAGTCCTTTCATGGTGCGGCGTGTAATTGCCGCATGAGGAACATTGTCCATATGAGAAATAATCAGTTTGGCATCAGGAACTGTCCTTGCCACACATTCCACATCTTCATCATCCATGATAAGACGCCCGTACTCGATAAACTCGGCAGCGCAAGCATTAAGAATAACTATGTCTGGATTGAACTTTAAGAGCGCATTCTTTACTCCGTCAAACCAAATAGTATCGCCGGCTATGTACAGCGTTGGCTCATCCTTTGACTGAAATACTATTCCACAAGCGTCGCTGGCGGGCAATCTAGTGCCGTGACGCGCGGCAGTTTTGTAGAGCGTAATGTTATCGCATAAAGTTTGCTCTTTAAGGACAGATACATTTTCAAAATGTGACGCTTGCAGAATTTTTGCATCATTTTCATTCTGGACATAAATCGGTTTTGACTTGTCAAGCGGTGCGCCCACTGTGCCATTCGGCAGCATATCAATATGGTCGGGATGAACATGGGTCAAAAGGTAGTAATCAATACCATGAAGCACTTGTTCCAATGGCTCCGGAAGATCAAATATAGGATAGAGAATATTGTCCTTCACGGAATCTACGGCATGAACAGGTCTTCCCGGAAGCATGGAAAAACATCCGCCACTATATTTCTCTCCAAGCCAAGGGTCGACTAAAAACGTTTTGTCCGCATACTCAATGCGAACTGTAGCATTGCGAATTTGCTTGATTTTCAAAAAATCAGACTCCTTTCTTTAAATTACATCAATTTTTTCAATTCGTCATTATTATTGTTCTTCCTGCTAATGAGTAAAAAATCTTTTTGGGAGGTGTAAATTTTGGGAAAGACCACTACGGATATGGAACTCATAGACATAAATAAACTCGTGCCTTATGTAAATAATGCGAGGACGCACTCGAAGGAGCAAATAACGAAACTCCGCTCTTCTCTGCGGGAGTTTGGATTTGTAAATCCGATAATAATCGACCGAGATTTTAATGTTCTCGCGGGACACGGACGACTTGAAGCCGCCAAAGCGGAAAATATGTCGCAAGTTCCCTGCGTTTTCGCAGACCATTTGACGGAGGCGCAAAAGAAAGCGTATATTCTTGCCGACAACAGATTTGCATTAGACGCAGGTTGGGACGAAGATATTTTAAAAGTTGAGATTGAAGCCCTGCAAGGAATGGACTTCAATCTTGAATTAACCGGATTTGACGAAAAAGAAATCGCAGATTTGTTCGATGTTGATAACGAAATCAAGGAGGATAATTTTGATGTTGAAGAAGAACTTTCTAAGCCGAGTATGGCGAAAGTTGGCGATATTTGGAATCTTGGCAAGCACAGAGTTATCTGCGGCGATTCCACACTACTCGAAACTTATCAGAAATTACTGGGGAACGAAAAAGTAAATCTCGTCTGCACCGACCCGCCCTATATGGTTAATCTCGAAAGCAACTCAGGCAAGATTAAAAACGATGACTTAAACGACAAAGACGCGTACGATTTTTTGATGAAAGCCTTTTCTTGCTTCAAAGAAAGTATGGCAAAAGATGCATCCATATATGTGTTTTACGCGACCGCCAAAGCCCGCATTTTTCATGACGCTTATGAAGATGCGGGGTTTAAAGTTGGTGCGGGTCTTGTCTGGAAGAAGGAAAGGCTCGTCCTTACCCGCACGGACTGGAAATATATACACGAGCCTATAATTTGGGGTTGGCGAAAAGACGGTAAGCATATATGGTACGGCGACCAAAAGCAAGTGTCTGTCTTTGAATTTGACAGAATAAAAAATTCCAAAAAAGAAGGTTGCGGACACCCGTCAAGCAAACCTGTCCAGATGATAGCGTACCTCATAAAACAGTGCAGTCAAACGAACAGTCTTGTTTTGGATGGCTTTCTCGGTTCTGCGTCAACTCTCATCGCTTGCGACCAATTGGGGCGAGTATGTTATGGGGTTGAGTTAGAGCCGAAATTCGTAGATGTAGCCGTCAAACGCTACATAGCCGCCCGCAATAATGATTTTTCGGATGTATATTTGGAGCGTAACGGCGAGAAAATCCCATACGCAGATATTCCCAAGCCGGAGGAAGGAAAATAGAAGTAAGGCAAATTTGTATACAGTATATTCTTAAAATATTGTATACAAATTTTATCCTCACATTTCGCTTGCAATTTCCCGCCCGAAGAGCGAATATGTCGCTACACCCGATGAAGGGCAGATTTTGCGAGGAGGAATCGATATGCAAATAAGGTACAATGTAAGCGGCGAACGCCGAAAAGCGATGGTCAAAGTTGTGAGCGAGGCACTGTACGGCTGGACGATAGAGTATTTGGGAGTTCCCAGTTGCTCTTACAGAGTCGGCGATTTTGAAATCACCAGAGACGGAACATTGATTTTTGATGACAGCGTTGACTACGAATATGTGGAGCGCGTTTTGGATTTTCTCGCTAAAAAAGGTTTTGAAAGCGAAACGGCGCAGGAAGATATCGCGGAAATGACCGAGCCTGACGGCGAATATGAAAAAGAAGAAATGCTGCCCGAAACCGCCGAAGACAAAACACCCGCAATAAATGCGGAAACATCGCCCACAACCGCAGAAGAAGAGCCGCCCGAAAGTATACAACTTTCAATAAGCCTTCCCCGCGAGTCTTTCACCAATGCGGCACTCGACAATTTGGACGGGCTTTTGGAGAGCAAGGGCAATTTAATCAAAAAAGCCTTTAATATTGCGGACGCAAGCTATATCGCAACTGAAGAAAAAATAACCTTCCCTTGGTTTAGCGGGGAAATTTCCGCAGAAACTTCAAGAGCCTTTCAAGACTTCGTTTCCAAGCTCTGCGATATGGCGAAAAAGCAAAAGCGAGTAACCGCAAAAGCTAAAGCCTACGAGAACGAAAAATACGCTTTCAGATGCTTTCTCCTTCGCCTTGGCTTAATCGGCGATGAATACAAGACGAGTCGCAAGATTTTATTGAAAAATTTAAACGGCAATTCTTCATGGCGTGACGGTCGCAGAAGGGAGGAAACAACGAATGCAGTTTCCGAGCAAAGCTGAAATCGTGGCACTTCGCAAGCAATACCCCATAGGCATGAAAGTGGAGCTTGTTTCGATGAACGACAAACAAGCTCCGCCCGCAG
>JAFXOC010000260.1 GCA_017529085.1 Selenomonadaceae bacterium
AATATCGTTATAAGGCACGGGAATCGTATCGCTTGCGACGCTTTTCGTCACGCCCAAAGAACTTGGCGCGCCGAAAGTCGCCGCGCCGGAACCTGCGCTTACCAACAATGAATCGCTGTGTCCGTGATAACAACCGATACATTTTACAATCTTACTACGTCCCGTAAACCCTCTTGCCAAACGCAAAGCGCTCATTGTGGCTTCCGTTCCCGAATTTACCATGCGGATTTTTTCTATGCTTGGATAAAACTCTTGAACCAATTTAGCCAACCGAGTTTCAAGCAGAGTAGGCGCGCCGTAACTCGTCCCGTTTTCGGCGGCTTTTTTTATCGCGTCGATTACCTCGTCGTTAGCGTGACCCGCAATCATGGGACCCCACGAACCAACGTAATCTATATACTCGTTGCCGTCGATATCGTAAATCTTCGATCCTTTTGCCTTTGCTATAAAAGGCGGGGTGCTCCCCATTGCCGAAAAAGAGCGCACGGGACTGTTTACGCCGCCCGGCATAAGCTCTTTCGCTTCTTCAAAAGCCGCTTTTGATTTATCTAATAAAAGCATAATTTCACCTACTCATTCAACCATTTAGCCGCATCAATGGCGTGATAAGTTATGATAATATTCGCGCCTGCGCGTTTCATTCCGAGAAGGCTTTCCAATACGATCCTCTTCTCGTCAATCCAGCCGTTCGCCGCCGCAGCCTTAACCATCGCGTATTCGCCGCTGACGTTATATACCGCAAGCGGAAGGTTTATGTTTTCCTTTACGGTTTTTACAATATCCAAATAAGCGAGCGCAGGTTTTACCATGATAATATCCGCGCCTTCTTCAACGTCAAGCAAGGCTTCTCGCACCGCCTCTTTTGCGTTTGCCGGATCCATTTGATATTGTTTGCGATCGCCAAACTGCGGCGCGCTGTTTGCCGCGTTCCTAAATGGCCCGTAGTAAGCGGACGCATATTTTACCGCGTAAGACATAATTGACACATTATAAAAACCGTTTGCGTCCAACGCTTCTCTGATAGCTTTTACCCGCCCGTCCATCATATCGGAAGGCGCAACAATATCCGCCCCCGCTTTCGCCTGACTTAGAGCGACTTTCTGCAACAGCTCGAGCGTCGCATCGTTATCTACATAATTACCGCAAAGTTTGCCGCAATGACCGTGGCTTGTATATTGGCAAAGACAAACGTCGCCCACTATAACCAAATTCGGCAGAGCCTCTTTTATAGCCGCCATTCCTCGCTGCACGGGGCTTTTCATATCCCAAGCGGAAGAGCCGATTTCATCTTTATATTCGGGCAACCCGAACACTTCTACAGACGGTATGCCAAGCGAAGCAACTTCCCTTGCAACTTTTACCGCCTCGTCAACCGATAGATGATAACAACCCGGCATACCGGGAATTTCCTCTTTAACGCCTTCGCCGGGCACCACAAAAATCGGATATACAAAATCATCAACGCTTAACGTAGTTTCTGCAACCATCTTGCGTAAATTCTCGGAAACACGCAAACGGCGCGGTCGTATCAACATATTTACAACTCCCTTAAAACTTCAACCAATCCGGGTATCGTATACTCCTTTGCCACAACGTCCGCCGTTACGCCGTAATTTTTCAGGGTTTCCGCAGTAACGGGGCCTATGCAAGCAGTTTTTACATTTTGCAAAAGTTCTGCGCCGCCAATCAATTTTACGAAATTTTTTACGGTGGACGAACTGGTAAATGTCACAACGTCAATTTCCCCGCTTAATAATTTCTCCCGCAACTTTTCGCCGTTTTGTTCGTCCTCAACTGTTTTGTACGCCGCCGCAACTTCCACTTTTGCGCCGAAATCCTTTAAAGAGTCTGCAAGTGTTTCTCTCGCAACCTCCGCCCGAGGTATCAAAATATTGTCAGACTCGTTTACTTTACCATTCAAAGCATCAATTATACCTTCCGCGCGAAATTCATCGGGGCATAAATCCGCAACAATACCGTAAACTAAAAGTTCCGCCGCCGTCGCAGTTCCGATAGCGGCTATTTTCGCATTATGAAGAGCGCGGCTGTCAAGTTTTGCCTTTTGAAGCCTTGCAAAAAAATGTCTGACCCCGTTTACGCTTGTGAAAATTATCCAACTATAACCATTAATTCTTGACAAAGCGTTATCAAGTTTTTGGTAGTTATCGCTTGGCTCCGCTATTTTTATTACGGGAGCTTCCGTAACTCTCGCGCCCAATTCCTCCAACTTTTCCGTCAAAGCCGAAGCCTGCGCCCTCGCCCTTGTCACCAAAATCCGTTTTCCGAAAAGCGGGCGGTTTTCGTTGTCGAACCAACGAAGTTCGTTTCGTAAATTCACCACATTTCCCAATACAAATACGGCGGGAGGTTTTAAACCGTTTTTCGCAACGTCCTCCGCCGCATTTTCCAAAGTTGTCACAAGCGTTTCCTGTTCCGATCTCGTTCCCCATCTCACAAAAGCCGCCGGAGTATTTCCCGCTCTTCCGTTCTCCATCAATTTTTTTGTAATTTTCGGCAAATTTTCAATGCCCATCAAAAAAACAAGGGTATCGGTAGCGGTTGCAAGACAAGCCCAATTTATGCTTGAGTTTTCTTTGTTTGGGTCCTCATGTCCCGTCAC
>JAFXOC010000261.1 GCA_017529085.1 Selenomonadaceae bacterium
ACACCCGTTTCACAAAAGGTTTTTCTCATCGCCTCAACATCATCGGAAAATAACGCTGTTAACGAAAGTGAAGATGGGAATCTTTTTAACGCTCTCTCTTGAAGGATTTTACTTACTCTTTCCAACCCAATCTTGTAAACCGCATTGTTTTTTCTTTTTCCTAAAGAGATTAATTTTGTATAATTCCACGCTAAAAAAAAACCATCTTTTCTATCATTCAATACTTTTCCAAGTCCATCAAATACTTTCCCCATGGTTTTAATTTCTTCATCATCAATTTTTTCACCGGGATGAACATTACTAAGAACTTTTTGATACACTTCGTCCATTAAGACAGGCGCAACCCATGACTTGTTCCACTGCATGGTTGACGGATCGATACAGGAGTCTGCCAAACTCAGTAAATCTATAACCCCCATTGCATCGCCTTTTATACGAACCCCGGCAATTAACTCGTATAAAAATGCTGGATATGTTAGATGAGATGCAATTTCTAAGAAAACTTCTTTTTCTTCAGGCAAGAGCATACAAGGTATAAGAAATACGTCTGCATCATACGGAAAAAATCTCTTCCACCCCATGTCCAAAACTCTATTAAGTCTCTTTCTTCGCCCCACTGTCTTAAGCTGGACTTAAACCTTTCCTTTTCATAACCATACACTAAACACTCGGGATTCGAAAAAACATTAATGGATACTCTGCGGATAGCCTCGATACATATTGTCCTATCCGTCTTAAGTGTTTCTTTAATTTTGTCACGAAATGATTTAAATATATCCCAATACAAGATTAACAATGTCCAATCTTGTATCGAATGTTCTTCGTGAAGAAATTCATCTATCATGGCATCTGTCAATACAGCTTTAATTTCTGCAGGAATATCACTATTATTACTAGATTTCCTGCAAATAAATTCAGCAATACTAATCGACCATTCACAATTATTTGTCTCATTATATAATCGTTTGCCGATGTTTTCTTTATCACTTTCCGTTATTTTACCCGAAACGATTTTATCCCAATTTGTATTAATTACTTTCCTTACAATCTCTACAAAATGTTCGATTTCATATATCATCTTTACTCTCCTCTCCACAAAAATATCTTTTTAAACAATCATTTTCATCTTTCCAACCATGACTCAATGCAGATAAATAACCATGCATACCACCTACTGCAGCTCCACAATGCCATATTTCTTTATCCATAATAGCAAACCTATCATGCGTAGCGTTACGCATTTCCAATAGATTTATGATGACGGTGTGGTAGCCCAATACATCAGGATTTTCATTAATGCTTTTTTCATGTATATCCCGAACATCATCAAATCTATCTGAACAAAAAATCTGTATCCTCTTTCGAATTATGTCTCGCGATTTATATGAACTGTTTAATTCTAACAACATACGTCTGTAAGCATTATTATCAAAGAATTTATCCACCAAAACTATATCTTTACACATTCTAAAACAATTCCAAAAAGCCCTGCTTCCCGGAGAAATACATTGTTCTCTTTGAATTTTATAAAAATCGTTCTTTTGCTTCTTTACAGTATCATTATTCCCTGAAAATACATCTTCGTCATCTTCATAAAACCCATCGCCTCTAAAACCAAACTTAGGCCACAGCAGTTGAGGAGAATACTTTTTTATGTTTTCTTTCGTATCAATTGAACCATCATTCGCAACATTCTTTTTATTAAACATGGTTTTTCACAATCCTTCTCGGAACTTTTTAACCATTCTTCCAGAGGTTTTATTCTTTCCTTATTATTTCTAGTGTCGTCTATTAATCGAATAATATCATCCGGATTCGGCAATTGTATTATCATACTTGCGCGTTCTCCAATATTGTTCAGCGAATTGCCGGAAAACCAAACATTATCATCAACTACAAGAAATCTATCATGAATCATAGGTGTCCCCGTCATGACATAAACAGAAATTGGCTGAGCGCTTATATCTTTTTCATGTGATTGAATATCGCGCAACAATTCCCGCCCCTTATTTATCCTATTTCCACCAATATTATTACTGAATTCGCTCTTATCTTTCAAAATCTCCGCACTAGTAATTATCTCTATACTTACAGTTCTTGAAGAAATCCTATATATATAATTGTATAATTCAACCGTGGAAAAATATGGATCTACGACAATAACGCGTATTCTCGCTTTTTGAATAATATCTGCAATAAATTCAACCGCCTTTTTTTTCGTACCGTTTTCAAATAAATGCTGCTCCAGTTTTTCCGCTAACGCTTCATTTTTCTTTTTCCATGAACGAAGTCTTAATTTGGGTCCAAGATCTATTACATTATCATCGTTTTTTTCTCCGATTTGAGTTATCATATTCTCCGTCAACGACACCTGGTATGAATCATCACTTCCGGGTAAATTAACCTGTCTAATGGCATTAACAATTCCCATGTTTATAGTAATGCCTCGCAAAAAACTACCAAAATCCGTATATTCCAGCAAACCATATTTTTCCGAGATAATCGCCGTTGCAAACTCTTCAGCCTTGCCTGACAGCCCTACCTTGAAATTAGGTTTATCAATATCATGTTCTTTTAAATTGACAATTCCAAACGGCATACGCTCTACAGTCAACACCTTTAGCCCTTTTACCGATTGACCTTTGCGCAAAGCAAAACTGACACAAACCTTTTCTGCGCTATTCTCTACGCTCGGAACAAGCTTCTCTTCCACATAGCGATATATCGGGTTCGGAAGAATAAGGTGCATACTTCCGATTAATTCCGGGAATTTGCTTATATCCCACAAAAGTCGTTCTTTCATCCATTCCAGGGACTTTTCATGAGCCACAAGTTGCATCACAATGGGATCAGGATTTTTGGACAACAAATGATGTACTCGACACATTCCCCATGATTCCGGCAAAAAGGGACATAATTCTGTATCCGTGTTTTTTGACACTGTAAAATTCGGCCACATGGGCATTTCCATCATTGATGAAGATAATATCTGCTTTACCTGACCATTCTTGTCTTTATCTCCCTCCCATATCATGGAAAATTTACCTTCTAAGCACTCCCTATATCGGGATAGCGCTTCATCTATAGTCATTTTTATGCGTCGAAAAAAAATCCGAGGATATGGCTTTATTGCGCCCACTCTAACTTGAACGCTTTGCTCATTCACTATAAGAAAATCCCTGCATTCATTAGGAAATAATTCGATAGATGCAAAAATGAGTTTTCTTTGTCCATCATGAATGCACCACAACAACGTCATAACGGCTTCTTCATAGTCCTGCTTTATATCTTCTATTTCATTTGCATAATCCATGATAAAACACCCCCATTTCATTAAACAACGCCTTACATCCCGCATTTTACCGCAATAGAAGCCGCTTTAAGGCGACTTTTTCATTTTTACTAACAGCAAGTTTTCACATCTAAATGTCCTACCTAAAATCCTGATTTATCCAACCTACTAAATCGAAATGATTTTCTATGGCGGAATTTGGATCTGACATACCGCCTAACGGCATAAAAAAACTGTTTGGGCAAAAACCGCAGTAAGAATTTCCGCGAGAAACCAAAATTTTTTCCATAGGAAGCTCAGAATATTTTTTCATGAGTTTAAAGGGTATCGCCGTAGGCCATTCAACAAAAAGGCAAACCATACGATTCCAGTTGATGTTGCGACAAAGATAATCCCAACGTTCTTTAACTACATTAAAATCACTATCGTGACTAAAAAATACTTCGATATCGTCAATTTTTCCCACAGGACCACAAGCGTTGTTGTAATTTCCGGGACCGCTCGGTACTTTTCCCCAGTACACCTCGTCAATTCCTTTCTTCAGATATTTTTGAGGATTATAGCATAACTTCATAAAATCGTTAGCAAGCATACCGGTATTTATCGTGGGGGAGTTCCACGGCGCATCCAAAGCCTCATATAAACGACCGCCCATACAGTCGCTAGATAAAATCATCGGAATTTCTTTTGTCACCAACCGCTTTCTAAAATACGCCAAAAGCTTGTTGATATGATAAATTTTATCCCTAGACTCTCTCCAAAGCATATCTCGTCGTTTATGTTCCGCTATAAGACAACTAATGGTAAGATTATATTTTTGCTCATAAACAGACAGCTCCACGATATGTTTTGCGTACTCGGGAGATGGAACTATTAGTCTAATTTGCCCATTGTCAGCGTACTCAATCAACTTATCAACGGAATAAATAAGTTTCCCGTTACAGTATGAATTTTGTTTCGTTATATGTCTGTCAATATAACCGCTAAAATCAATCCGACATTTATCAAGATAATATCCTACCCAATATGCGGCATTATCCGATTGATAAATAAAAATATTTCCGCTTTGTTTTTAAATAAAATTTTTCGTATTGCTTGTGATTTTCATGTTACACCTCGCTTACCCCGACAAACGGCAAGCGCCGATTATATAACATGACAAATTCGCATATAGCAAAAACTATACTATTATTTACCCCCTCCGTAAGTTTTAATCGACGGTAGTTAAAACGATTCATTTATACGCATCCTTTCTCGCAATACATTCCCACCGCCTTAATGCGGCTTTTTCATCACCATTCCACCAACCTGCAGAACCCCAACTTTCCTACATCCATTACCATCGCGCCCCATGTCAATCCGACTCCAAACCCCGCAAAACAAATCTTATATGTTTCACGCTCCAACTTTTCGCCCAGATTAAAGCAGAGATTTGTGGGTATTGTTACGCCACTCGCATTGCCAAAATACGTCACGATATTGCTCGGCATTTTTTCGTATGGAACGCTTAACGCTTCCGCTAATTTGTCTACCATGAATTTATTTGGCTGATGAAACATCCACCAATCAATTTCTTCTTTTGATGTTTTTATTCTATCAAATAAATCGTTTATTAACTTTGGCACCTCGGTTTGAACAAAATAGAAAACTTCCCTGCCGCCCATCACTAAATTGTCAAGGCTGCGACTGTTGCCTTCTTCATCTTCACGCATTATCGCAGTTTCCGCCGAACATGGAGTACGAAAACCGCCCGCCGGAATGATGAGCATATCGGCGCGGCTGCCGTCCATGCGAATTTCGCCTTGTATCAAATTTTCCTCAGACGAACTTTCCACTATCGTGATAGAAGCCGCATCTCCCGCTAATGGATAACTGTTCCTATCCGCTTTTGAAACCTTACGCGTCAATACGTCCGCATTAATAAGCGCAACTTTGTTCACACTTGGTTGTTCCAAAAGTGAGAAAGCTTGTATCAACCCCACCAAAAAACCGGCGCAGCCCTGGTTAATATCCACACAGAAAACATTCTCGGAGAGTCCCAACCTGCCGTGAACAATATTGCTCGTGGCAGGCATAAAATAATCAGGAGATTGAGTCACAAGAATCAGCGCGTCTATCTCATCTTTTTTCAGCAGACCGTTTTGGAACAAATACTCCATCCCAAACACTGCCAAATCGGATACGCAAACGCTATCGTCAAACATTCGGTGCTGTTCGTATCCCATAACCTTTTTCAAACGTTTTGTTCTTGCTTTATCGGCTTTATAGTTTTCCATTTCTTCGTCAAAAGTTCTAATATTTTTAGGAACAATAGTCAAAACGCCGGTAATTTTCTTGTTGCGGTACTCAAATATCATCCTTTACTCCGTATCCTTTCAACAAATTGCGGATTGCCACCATATTGCAAAAATTCTCAGGCACGATATCCGTACCTTTAATTTTAATGCCATATTCCTTGTCTAGCATAGAAACCAAGGTAATCAAATCGAAAGAATCAAGATAACCGTCCTCAAAAAAATCATTGCTCTCCGAAAAATCAAATTCCGGACGTATCTCTGCTAAAATGTTTGAAATTGTTTTCATGCTTTACATCCTTTCCTCATTACACCAATTTATTCTTCACCAATTCGGCCATTTCGCCGACATTTTGCAATTCTTGAACTTCATCTATAGGAATTTTTATGTGAAACTCTTTCTCAATCGCAACAATCAACCGTATTTGCGCCAACGAATCCCAGTCCTCTATATCTTCCGCGCTTGTTTCCTTCGTCAGTACAAGCTCGTCGTCGTCAAATACGTCTCGAAAAATATCTTGCAATCTCTCCATAATGTTCATTTAACTCCATCCTTTCCACTTCGTTTCAAAACACACGCCAGATTTATGGGAAGTAAAGGCGGTATCTAAGGGAAGATGTATATCGTAAATATCGCCTTGCAAGCAATATTTTGCCGTGATATAATCTATACAAACCCAAAACGAAAGGTGGCGATTATTTGACGACCACAAATTTTAAAGCTGGACGCAAGGCAAAAGATACTGTTTTTACCGATCTTTTCCGCATTCCACGTTATCACACGGAGCTTGTAAACACTCTTGCGCCGGGCATAAACGCCAAGCCTGAAGATATTACGCTGACGACTTTAAATTATGTTTTGACCGTTAGACCTTATAACGACTTTGGCGCGCTCGTGAAAAATCAGCTAATTTTTTGCAGTGAGTCGCAAAGCACTTGGTCGCTAAACATTGTTTTCAGGCTGTTCCTCTACGCCGCTACCACATATCAGGAATATGTTGACAAACATCGCGATATCGACCTTTATTCAACCGCCGCGCAGAAACTGCCGATGCTGAATTGTTCCGTCATATATTGCGGCAAAGAAAAGAATCTGCCGGAGTATGTCAGTCTTAACAAAGAGTTTTGGCACAACAAGTCACCTCTTGATCTCAAAGTAAAAGTACTGCACGAAGCAGGTACGGGAAATATCGTAAAAGAATACATAAGGTTTTGTCATATATATGACGAACAAGTTAAACTTTACGGATATTCGCAAACAGCGATTGAAAAGACAATTTATATTTGCTCCAAAGAAAACGTGTTAAAGGATTATTTGGAGGAACGAACAAAGGAGGTTCACGATATTATGTTTACATTATTTGACCAGGACGAAGTTATAGAAAGGCATATTGAATATGAGAAACGGATAGCTGCGGAAAAAGCTGAACAAAGAGGCGAAGAAAAAGGTATTGGCAATATGGTTAAAAATATGCTGGCGCATAATATCCCACTAAAACAAATTGCCCAGATTTCAGGTTGGAGCGAAACCCAAATCCTTTCGTTGCAATAAACTTCCTCGAAGCCGCTTTATTGCGGCTCTTTTTTTGCCTATTATAACGGAAATCAAACCTTTGTCACCGAATTTATACGTTAATCGTCCGCACCCCTAATACAAACACTTCATCTTTAAGTTTATCATATATATAACCATAATTTTCATATATGCGTTTTACTTTTATATTGTCATATCTAACCCATAATTTAAACAAAACAACATCTGCATTTATTGACTCGTAAAGGCGATATAACATCTTGCCGTATCCTAAACCTTGTGAATTTTTTGATGTTACCCAATATCTGAGGTAGGCTGTTTTTTCGTATCGTTCAAAATAAAGAAGCGCCAGAATAATATTTTCACTATCTCTACAAACTAAAATATTTCTTGAATGAACAGCTATTTTTATTTCCGATAAATCAGGTATTTGTTCGCATAATGGATCCATATTTTCTTTGATTATCGATAAAATATCTTCGGCTTCATCTTCATTTGCAAAATATTGATCTGTCGGTTTTAATCTATTTATTGGCATATTACGCTTGATCATCCTTGTTAATGCGCAATATTTGGCAAATCCGGAACGGGTAAACGTGGATTTGACAAATTCAGCCGATGCTATTAAATCGGAAACTATTGGAACAGCAAGCTGCTGTTTCAGTAATAATAGTTCGCTACGCAAACTTTCTATATCATTAACATAAAAATATAAATGAGCAAAAGAGCCTCTGTCGCGAATAATACAAAATCCATCAAAAAAATTAACTAAATAAACTTGCTCAAACGTAATCCAACGCTTCAATAAACTGTCACTTAAATAAAAATTTGTATGCCACTCCTCGCTGCTTTCTTTCACTTTCGTAATCGCTTCTTTAATTTCGCTTATGTCTTTCACTAACTTAAGCGCATTTCCCGTAGGTCGCACAAAATTTCCGTCCGTGAGCCCTGAGCCTTGATTTTGAAGGCGTTCCGCCCCCCCCCCGGGGATATTTTCGTCGCGTAGGGCGTAGCCGCTGATTTCATACATTTTCTCTCCTAACCTCACCTTTGGCAGCGGCATAATGTTCAACGGATTATAATCCATGGAACGCAGGAAATTATAGGCTTTTTTTATGTCCCATTCGGGATTTAGAAAGCCTTCGTTCGGCAGTTCCTTAGAATGATATAGCTTTCCTTTCCGCTTAGGATAATTTACTCGATACTCGCCGCTTAAAAAAATATCTACATTCTTTCGCAGAAGTTTTATTCCCGCTTCCGCGCTTTTCATCAAAAGTGACAATGCCGTTTCATCCTTGCCTATCGGCACTTTCTCTTGAACAATAATCCCTCCCGTGTCAATGGAAGCGTCTACTTCATGCCATGTCGCTACGCCATAAACCGCTCCTTCATATATTTCCCATGTGGGAGCGTTGCGCCCCCTAAAATCCGGAAGATACGCGTTGTGAAAATTGATAATTTTTATGTTGGGGCGTTCCACAATCTCTTTCGGAAACAAATAGTCGTTGTGCGCGCTTATAATCAAGGTCTCGTCTTTTTGACTCAATAAGTAATCCTTAATCGTTTCGGAAGATAGTCGCATATAAGGAATTTCAAGCTTTTTGCACATAGGCTCCATAGTCGGAATCTGTTCCGCTTCCGCTGCCAAGCATTTAAGCTTTGCGCTACCGGAGACGTTTCTAAGAATATTTAAACATTCCCTACCAACCTTCCCAGTTCCCATGAATAAAATCTGCTTTGCTTTCATGACTTTCCTACATACTCCTTTTGCAACTTTTTTCTATCTGTCTTTCCATTAAGATTTCTCAGCATTTCGTCTACTCTATAACAAACATCAAGCAACGCATACTTTGGTAAAACTTTCCCAACGCTTTCTCGTTAATGTTACCTTCTCATTTTTTTTAATCGCTCGCCTATCATTAAATGGTCTACCAATTCTACTTTTTGTGGAATTTTATAAGCTTCCAATTTCCCTTTACAGAAAGTTCTCATTCTATTTTTAAAATCTGAAGCAGTTTCGTTAGCGGTTAGTTTAACCCGCGCCTTAACGACATTGCCAAGCATTTGGTTAGCTTCTCCGCTTACCGATACATCCTCGACTCCTTCCATTTCCTGAATAACACTTTCAACTTCAACGGGAAAGACCTTCTGACCGCCTACATTTATCATTTCTGAACGACGTCCCAATATGCGGTAATATTCACCGTCTACCAAAACTTCATCTTCCGTTTTAAACCAACCGTCTTCAGTAAATGGGCTGGGCGCATTAAGATAACCAAGCATAACGGTATTTGTCTTAATTTCCAGTAATCCGTCCATTACTCGCGTTTTAATATCTTCACCTCCAATTTTTATCCAAAGTGAATCCGAAGATTTAGATTTTGCGCAAATAATGCCGGTTTCAGAAAGACCATACATCTGTCTTATTTTTACATTCGGAAAAATTTCACAAAAGCGAAGCAATGAGCTTTTTAACATGGGTTCCGTTCCATAAGTTACCAATTTCAAACTACTCATATCGTATTTTTTATAGGATTCGCTCAATAAAATGAGATTCAAAAAACTTGGCGATACGGGCAATATATTTACCTTATATCGTTCTATAGCTTGACATACCGCATCTGCGCTTCTCGTTTTCACCGTCAGCAAACATTTTCCGGCAAAAGCGTACAACGCTGTGTTAATTCCGCTAATATGGTCAAATAACAAAAATGCAATCATTCGCGAAGGCTTACGTTCCGTTTTAAATTTTTCCAAAAGAGGTAAAAAATCATGTACCGCCGCTTTACCTTTTCCGGTTGATCCTGAGGTAAAAATAATAAGTCCCGGATGATTTTTATGTCTAAGTTGATCTATCAATTCATAAGAATTTTTCTTTCCCGTTTCTTGAATAGTATACGTATCATCATCCTTTACAGAAATAACTATTTCTACCCTTGCGGTTTCTTTGTATTCCTTTCTCTTTTCTCCCAAATTTGCCGTTAACGGAACAATAATGCAATTTAATCCTATTAATGCCAACAACAACGATACTGCGCGCGGTGAAAAATCGGCTTCTAATCCTACAACCTTTCCGCCGGAAATTTTCTGCCTTAAAGTCGCAACATCATTTTCTACATATGCAAGAAATTCACCATAAGTATAGATTTTATCCTGCCAAATCATCGCTTCTTGATTCGGTTTTGCTCTAAAGCGATCAAGGAAAAAATCAATATACAAGTTAGACGCCCCCCAGATAAATAACCTGTCCGGTTATAAAATCGCTCTGTTCCCGCAAAAAAAAGTCAACCACGTTAAATACGTCTTCATAAACGCCATATCGACGTATTGCTTGTCTTGCAAGCAGTCGTTCCATTTTCTCCAAAGGCACGCCTCGAATAAGATCCGTTTTAATAGGGGTTGGTCCTACGGCGTTGACCGTTATCCCGAAATCAGCGTATTCTCTGGCTAATATCTGTGTCAGCGACACTATCGCAGCTTTTGACGCGGCATAAATGGCCTCGCCTTCCAATTTCAAAGGAGTCGCTACTGTTGCAAAATTTACTATCCTTCCAGATTTATGATTTTTCATAACTTTTGCCGCCTCGCGACAAAAGAGAAACGTTCCCAAAGTATTGGTGCCAAGTACCCGCTCTGCCGATTGCATAGGCGTCAATATAGAATGGTTCATAGACGCTATTCCGGCATTGTTTATCAACGCATCAAGCCTACCATGCGTTCGCCTTATATAAGAAAAAATAGGTTTTACAGATTTCTCGTCATTAACGTCTGCTTGAAAGTGCTTATAGTTTTCTTGCGCCGACGTTTTCCATTCAGGTACCGAGCGACTACAGCCTATCACAATATCGCCTTTAGCAAGATAATATTTAGCCAACTCTTCGCCAATGCCTTTGCGGGTCCCTGTAATTAATACAATGCGATTGCTCATTTCAATCTTCCTTAAGTATTTCGTTGATATATTCGGCTAAACTTCCCACCGTTCTAAAAGGACTGTTTTTTTGCGACATGGCGCGAGCATCGACTAAAGACAATTCTTTTCCGTATTCATCCGATACGGCTTGTTCAATGCTGGCAATTAAACTTACAAAATCAATGGATTGCAAGTTGCTGTCCCGACCAAACAAAACGCTTTCTTTTCCCTTATCTAAATTGATAGGAGTATCTAAGGTTTTATTAAAACCATGTATTTCCTTTGTGATAAGTCCTAAAATTTTATCCATATATATTTCCCCCAATACGTTTCATCTTATTAAACAGTATACGTCATCAACCAATCCATCTTTGGTAAAACCATTTTTTTCATGAGCTTTAATGACTTTCTCATTATCTTCGCGAACCCACAGAAAAGTTTGCATAGCGTCTTCATGAAGAGCCATAACTTGACGCAAAAGCACAAGCCCTGCCAAACTTGACGACCTATATTTTGGATCCGTTAGCCAATACCTCCAAAGAACAGTTTTTCCGGTTCTTTCCGCCCAAAAAAACGATATTACCCTATTGTCGTCTTCTAAAATTATAATCTGACGATTATCTATAGCACTCTTTATTTCGTCTATATCCGGAATTTGCTCGCATAACTCGTCAAATTCGTTACTCAACATAGTTTCTATAATTTCCGCATCATCACGCTTCGCATAACACACTTTTGGAAGCTTAGCCTTACTTATCGAACTTTTACCCTTACGCATTCGATACAGTTTAATTCTTTTATCAAACCCAATATTCCGGAAAATCTTACCCACTTTATTATCATCATCATTTTTATGCAACACGTCTACGGATAACGTTTCTGTCGTTTCATTTATCAACGCTCGCATCCCTGCAAACAGTCCTTCGTCAGAAGCAGCAAAATAATAAAGTAACGAGAACGATTGTTTCTGTCGCAATAAAAACGCTGCATTTTCACCTATTAATATTTTTAATTGACCATTCTTTATCCATTGTTTCGCGACAATATCGCTTATATAATAATTTGTATACCACTCGTCTCCACATTCTTTAACCCACGTAATCGCCTCTTTTATTTCGCTTATGTCTTCCACAAGTTTAAACGCATTTTCCGCAGATCGATTAAAATTCCCGTCTGTGAGTCCCGAGCCTTGATTTTGAAGGAGTTCCGCCCCCCCCGATTTTTTTCTCGTTAGGCATGACTGCTAATTTCATATTCGTTCTCTCCTAATCTCACTT
This sequence comes from Selenomonadaceae bacterium, assembly GCA_017529085.1. Taxonomy (GTDB): domain Bacteria; phylum Bacillota; class Negativicutes; order Selenomonadales; family Selenomonadaceae; genus RGIG9201. The sequence continues at coordinate 12,308 of JAFXOC010000261.1, forward strand.
TTGGTAAGACTGTAGACTTATCAATGTTTATTCACTCTTCTTGCTCTCCCCCCTACCCCCCTCTAGGAGGGGGGCTTGGTTAGAGACAATATAAAATTTTGGCTCAAAAGTAATAATACGAGTGCCTCCCTCTTAGAGGGAGGGGGACCGCGAAGCGGTGGAAGGAGAGCCATGAAGAGCACAATATTTATTGTGATTTTTATTTATTTGTCTACACTCCGAACAAAATTTGTTTCGCTTTCATCTCTTCCCCACATACTCCTCTTGCAGCCGCTTTCTGTCTATCTTCCCATTGGGATTTCTCGGCATCGTTTCAACTCTGTGACAGACATTCGGCAACGCGTACTTTGGCAAAACCTTCCCTACGCCTTCGCGTATATCTCTTAGTGATACCTCTTCCCTGCTTTCGTACACAAGGATAATTTTCTTTTCTTCATGATTATAAAGAGCGCAAGCATTGTCTATCTCATCCATACCAACCGCCACGGCTTCTATTTCTCCAAGCTCTATGCGATATCCAAGATGTTTTATTTGAAAATCCTTGCGTCCTAAGAAAAGTATCTCTCCGTCTTCCCTGCGGCGAACCATGTCGCCGGTACGATATATAATCTCTATGTAGGCTTTGTTTAAGGGATTTTGCACAAAAGCTTTCTCTGTCTTTTCTTTGTCGCGATAATACCCCATAGCAAGCGATGTGCCGCTGACGCAAAGTTCTCCCGCTTGACCGTCTTTACATTCATTATCCTCTTCATCAAGAATATACACGTTTGTATTTGGAAATGTCTTACCAATAGGAAGCTCTCCCTTTTGAATATCCTCTTTACATACTTTATGATAAAGGCAATCCACGGTAATTTCGATAGGTCCGTACATATTGATAAATTCAGCGTTTGGCAAATGCTCCATCCAATATGAAAGATGCTTTATCGGAAAAACTTCTCCCGCAAAAAGCACTTTTTTCATATCTTTTAACGGATGGGAGGATAAAATATCAAGGTTCGCCATATTTACCATCACGGTCGGCACCCAGAAAATAAAATCTATTCGCTGCTCCTCTAAAAATTCAGCCAGCCGTTCGGGAAAAATCGCAAGATTTTCGGGAATACACACAAACACCGACTGCTTCCACAGAGTCAAATAAAACTCCAAAGTAAAAATATCAAAATATACGGGAGACAAACTGCCTATGCGCTCCCCTTTACCGATGTCAAGCGCGGCGCAAGCTTGATCCAAAAAATCGACAACGCTCCTGTGATTCATGATTACGCCTTTTGGAGTGCCTGTGGATCCGGATGTGTTTATAATGCACAAAGGATCCGTATCCGTTATATTTCGCATTCTGTCCTTGATAACGTTAATGTCATAAGACTTGCCTTGTATATCTTCCAGACAAACGACTTTCGATTTAACAAGTTCTTGCAAAGAATGAGAATGTTCCCTGTTTGTCAGAATGCAGACGGGCTGTAGTTGCTCGATAATTCTCTTTGTCCTCTCTTTTGGTTGGTGAACATCTAAATTGCTATAAGCATTTCCGCTGTATATAATCGCCATATCTGCCGCCATTTGCTCCGCTGACTTTGGCAAAAATACAGCCATCGGGCGACCCTTATCGACAAATTCCCTGATAAGGTATTCTCCCAAAACCCCCGCTCTGTCAAAAAGTTCGCCAAAAACGGTTTCTTTGTCTTTCTCCACAACAGCCGTTTTTTTGCGTATGGTATCGTCGGATATTTTGTCCAACCAGTATTCGGCTACATGAACCTGCACAGCAACGTCGCCCCCTAAGCCGGGCAAAACATTGCTTTCATTTTCACCCGGTCTATTTTTCCGTTTCGATTAAGCGGCATATTGTCCAACTTACAGTACCGCCTCGGCATCATATATTCCGGCAACAGAGAAGACAAGCTTAACCGCAGCTCCCTTTCCTCCGCCGCCCCTATATAACAAACTATCAACATATCTTTTTCATCGTCGAATACGCAACAATTACTCTCAACTCCTTTAACGGACGAAACTGCCGTCTCTATTTCTCCTAATTCGATACGATGCCCCATGTGTTTGACCTGAAAATCTTTCCTGCCGTCGTACATAAGTTCGCCGCGTTCGTTATAGTGAACCATGTCCCCCGTGCGATATATGATTTCAGGGTAATTGTCGTTTAATGGATTTTGCGTAAAAACTTCTTTCGTTTTTTCCGGATTGTTATAGTATCCATACGCCAACGACGAACCCCGAACGCAAAGTTCGCCCTGTTCATTACCTGTCACCTGCTTATCATTTTCATTTAGCACAATAATATCGGAATTACGACATGGCAAGCCGATAGGAAGCGGATCCGAATCGACAAATTCCCTATCCACAATATAGTATGCACAATCAACCGTAATTTCCGTTGGACCGTATAGATTTGCAAAAAGAGTGTTCGACAGAGTTTTACGCCAAACATTTAATTGCTTGTTCGGCATAACCTCTCCGGCAAACAGCACCTTTTTCAAACACGAAACGTTGCAAGCGTCAAGCACTTCAAAATTAGCGATAGTGCAAAGCACCGATGGAACCCAAAATATCATGTTAACGCTGTTATCTCTCACATACTCCAAAAGTCTCAATGGAAACTTAAACAATTTCCGGGGAATAATATGCAATGTCGCGCCCACGCTTATCATCTGATAAATGTGCAAAACAGAATTATCGAAATAAAACGGCGCCTGATTTCCCAAAACAGTATGTTCGTTCACACCAAAAGTATCAGTTACCCATTCGGTATAATCCATAACCGAACGCTGCCCGATTGTCACGCCTTTGGGAATTCCCGTAGAACCGGAAGTAAAGAGAACATACAACACATCCATAGAACTAATCTTGTTCGAAATCTCTGCCAATCTGTTCCAATTAACATCACCTTGCAACAGTTCCGATATGAGAAGGGTTTTCACCCCCCCCC
>JAFXOC010000262.1 GCA_017529085.1 Selenomonadaceae bacterium
AGGAATTTACCCACGAGGGATGGTTTATCTGAAAAGAAACCGTTTCGTAGAAATATATAAACGGAAGGATTCGCCATATATTCAGCAAAAACGCGAACAATAAAATTTTTAAAATCGCTCTTCTCTGTTCCTCATTTTTTAACGCTTCTCTATAATAAACGCAACAACAGAAAATAAATACGCTAAATATTATCGTGCTTGGTATATGATTTTGAATAAAAAAGGAAAATATTATCGTAAACCAAGACCATAATTTGGCGTTTTTGGAGTCTTGTAAAATCAATACAATCATCGCCATTGCAAGAGGCAACATAAAATATACGGGGACACAGCCAATCATGCCCCCGGTTACAATTTGAAAAATATAAACGCTTATATAAAATAGCGACGCAATTGCTCCCGCGCGGATATTTTTTGTCCAAAGACTATATCCAACCCAAGAAAAAAACACACCGAAAAAAATTATAACTATCCAAGTTACATTCCACGATAGCGATACTGAAAGTCCGAAAATTCTAAGGACAGCCGGAAGATACAGCAGTAAATCCGGATACATTACGCTATCCGCCGTTCCGTAGCCGTTTAAAGCGTATCCGTTGATGCGCGCCGGAATTTCAAGGGCGAGCAGCTCTTCTTTTATGCCTTCGATTCGGTTCAAATGAAAAAGCGAATCTATCTTATCTAAGTGTTCAAAGGAAAAATAAGGAATAGACATCATACACGCCGCAAAAAAAAGTATTAACGCCCAAAATTTCCATTCGTCTTTATGCTCCATAGTATCTTTTAAACCCATAGTCGCCCTTCCTCCTTTCTCTTACGGCAATCAAAATAAACGCCATAAAAGCCGCAATAGACATAATGTCCAATAATTTAAAAACCCACAGCCCCGCATAATAAATATTTATCTTTCCGCTTCCACTTGGCGCATGAACTTCCATAAACCTGTTTTCGCCCGAAGTTATTTTGAGTTTATCGCCGCTTTCATCCACTGCTTCGTAACCTTCCCAATAAAAAAGGGGAACTTGTATAACAGTATCATGATTTGCGGCGTATGAAAATTTTAAGCGAGTACCATGTTTTTGTACGTCAAAAATTTCCGCGTCGCCTTTAAAATCATCTTTTCCGTAAACTTCGCCTCGCTCGTTTCTAAGTTTATGAAAAACAACGTCCGAATACAAATAATCCTCCGCCACATAATAATTATCCCTTGTATATGAAGGCAACGAATCAAGTTTGGCGTAATCGAAACGAGTAAACAAATTATGCCCGAAATAAATTGGCGAATTGCTCGAAACAACCAATTCGACTAAAAAAAAGAGAAATATCGCGGCGGCAAACAGATATTTTTTGCTTGTTTTCAAATAATTCGCAAAGAAATCGCCGACGTAAAGCAATATAAACACGGCGGCAAAGGGAATAAATCTCAAGGCAAACTGCAAACTAGGCAAAAATTTCCCGCCCGGCAGATTGTTTTCGATCCACTCCCAAGGAAAGTATTCGCTTACCGCAAAAAGCGTCGCAAGATAAACCAACAACGTCGCAATAAAACCTTTATTTTTTTTCGTTTTACCATAAATCAAAAAGAACATAAGAAGAAGCAGAACAGGCGCGCCCAAATAGCATTGAGAATAGACAATCTCATATAAGCCGGACGTAACCTCGTGAAGCGAACTCACGGAAGGCGGGTTGTTTATATGGAATGAAACTGTACTGTAAAAATAGGCGAAAGGAACTGCGAACCAGAGATTTAACAGGCATGAAAAAAATGCCGCCTTTAATATGGCTTTTCTTTGAATTTCGTTCTTCAAAGCCTTATTATAAAAGGCAAGCAAAGCAAAAATCAATATTATTGAAACTAAAGCTGTTATGACATGAGTCTGAAAAATTATCGTAAACCCGATTACAAGAAAAACCCAATATTTTGCGTTTTCTTCGCTCTCCAAAATTTTTATCAGAGAACCAACCGCTAAAGGAAGCGTCATAAAAGCGGGATAATCCCCCGCGCCGTGACCCAAACAAAAAACTATGCATACCGCGCTGACGTAAAAACAAGCGCAAACCGCCCCCGCGCGGATATTTTTCGTCCATATCGAATACCCCGCAAACGAAGCGAAAACTCCCAATATTATTATAAATATCCAATAAATATTCCAAGCAAGAGCGACGGGAACGTCAAAAATACGCAGCAACGCGGGAAAATAAAGCAACAAATTTGGATACATTATCCCGTCCGCTGTTCCGTAACCGTTTAACATATATCCGTTGATACGAGCGGGAATTTCAAAAGCAAGCAACGCCTCTTTTATTCCCTCAATACGATTCATGTGAAAAAGAGCGTCGCCGTAACTAATATATTCTACAGTATAAAAAGGGTAAGCGTAAATGAGAGCGGCAAGAAATAAAAACAATACCCAAAATTTCAATTCTTCGCCATATAAAAAAAAACCGAAACAACCGCCGCTATTATTTATCCGTAATTTTTCCATTCTTTTCTCCAAAAATACAAGAACATTATCAAAGAAACAAACGATACAATATCGAATATTCTAAAAGGCAAGAGTCCCGCATAATGAATAAAAACCCTGCCTTCGCCTTTCGGAATTTCCACTTCCATAAAACGATGCTCGCCGGAATTTAAATTTAACCTCTCCCCAGTTTCGTTTCTCGCTTCGTAACCTTGCCAATAAAAAAGGGGAACTTGTACTTTTGTATCGCTTTTCGCAATATACGAAAACTCCAAGCGTGTTGCCTGTTTTTTTGCATCAAAAATCACTGAGTCGGTTTTATAATCCGCAGAATCGTAGTTGTCGCCGTTCTCCTTTTTTAAATCCCTAAATTTCACGTCCGAATATAAATAATCCTCTTGTATCTTGGTATGAGAAGGGACTTTTTGTAGATTTTCCCGCGAATAGATATATCCCAACGGAAGATATTCGGGACAGACGGTTTTTACAAGACTTTCCGTTGAATACATCAATGATATAAAAACGAGCAATATTAATATGCGAATTTTTTTTCTTCGTATATCTCCCAATTTTTCAGCCAAGAATAAACCGACATAAGCGCATAACAATATTACGCCTAAAAACAAGAAACGCTGTTGCATTTGCACCACAAAGAGAATTTTTACAAAAGGAAAAGTTTCTTCGATAAATCGCCACGGAAAATATCTCGTGCAAATTACAATGAGAAACAGAGTCCCTAATGCGGAATACAAAAATCCCTTGTGATTTTTTACATTCGATTTTGTTAAAAAATAGAATGTGAAAAAAATAAGCGGAAAACCCAAATATATATGCCAACGCAACGTATCCGCCACAGACATATTCATATCCGCAAAAGAATTTATCCATGAAGGGTGATTTACCTGAAAAGCCACGGTTTCATAAAAATATAAAAATGGAACTATTCGCCAGATATTTAACAAAAATAAAAATAAAGTCACCTTGATAATGGCGTCCCTTTGCGGTTTATGTTTAAAAGCATTTTTATAATAAAGACAAACAGCAAGAGCCATGACGCAGAAAATCATCATGGTTATTATGTGATTTTGAAAGATTAGCGTTCCCGAAATAGCCAACATTAACCAATAAGAAGTTTTTCCGTCACGCAATATCATAACCAATGACGCAAAAGCAAGTGGCATAAAAAAAGTCGCCGCAACTTGCCCCGCCATATCTCCCGCTATAATTTGATATATATACATTCCCGTAAAAAAAATAGCGGCAAGCGCGCCGGCGCGAATATTTTTCGACCACAGAGAAAATCCGTACCATGAGGCGAATATTCCCGCAAAAAATGTAAATATCCACATCAAATTCCAAGAAAGTCCTACGGATAATCCCAAAATTCTAAAAAACGCGGCGATGTACAAGAATAAATCCGGGTACATTATGCCGTCCGCAGTACCATAACCGTTTAAAGCGTACCCGTTGATACGAACGGGAATTTCCAAAGCCAAAAGTCCCTCTTTAATTCCCTCCACGCGACAAAGATGAAAAAGAGTGTCGGTTTTGTGGATAAATTCAAAAGAAAAATAAGGAAAAGAAAAAACCAGAGCGGAAAAAATCAAAATCGCCGTCCAAAATTTGTATTCGTCTTTATGTAAAAAATCGTTTGTATCTCGAAAAAATTTGCTTGTCAAAGAAATCTTTCCCTTTCCCTGTTGCATAAACACGCAAATATCATAAGCGAAATCAAAGAAACAACATCGCAAATCCTAAACGACCAAAGCCCTGCGTAATGCAGAAAAACCCTGCCATCGCCTTTAGGTATTTCAATTTCCATAAAACGATGTTCCCCCGAATTTAGGTATAATCTCTCGCCTTTTTCATTTTTCGCCTCATAACCCTTCCAATAGAAAAGCGGAACTTGTACCTTTGTATCATGTTCGGCAATATAAGAAAATTCCAACCGAGTGGCTTGTTTTTTCACGTCAAAAATCACCGCGTCGCTTTTGTAATCATTCGAATCGTAGACCTCGCCTTTATCGTTCCTAAGCTTATGAAAATCAACGTCCGCATACAAATAATCCTCCTGCACAACCCCATATTTTGAAGTATAAGAAGGCAAAGTTTCGAGTTTCCGATAAGTACCAAAGCCAATATCCGCTAAATCCCCGTATTCGTAATATTTCGGAACATTATACTGATAAAGGGCGGAAAAAGCGACAATAAACGCGCCTGTTAATGCGATAACACTCCTTTTCGTTTCCAAAACATCCGCTAAAAATTTGCCTAAAAAAAGACATAAAAAAACCAATCCCACAGAAAAAAATCTGATAGGAAGCTGAAAATTGGGCAAAAAAGAGCCTAACGGAAAATTTTTTTCTATAAACTCCCACGGAAAGTATTTCCAATCGGTTAAAACCAGAAAAACCATAAAAATTACGCTGCAAACGAATTTCTTATTTTGATAATTTCTAAAGAGAAAAAAAATCGTAAGGATTACAATAGACCAACCGATAAAAAAAGCGTTTTTTGCAAGCAAAAATAAAGTTGTGCTATTCGTATGCAAACTTTCGTATAACGGCGGGTTGTTTATATGAAAAGCGACATTTTTATAAAAGTATAAAAACGGAACTATATGCCACAAATTTAAAAGCAGAGAAAACCCCGCCGCTTTAAAAATCGAATTTCTCTGAAGCGGATTGAGAAAAGCTTTTCGATAATATACGCAAGCCAATAAACCTGCTATAACCACGAACAAAGTATTTATAATATGGTTTTCGCAAATTACGGTAAAAGCGATTGCAAAAAATATCCAATACTTAGCGTTCACTTCGTTCTGCAATATTTTAAGCATGGCGGCAAAAGCCAAAGGAAGCGTCATAACGGCGGGATAATCCCCCACCATTTGCCCCATAATGTAAACGTACAGAAGGACGCTGCTATGCAAAATTGCGGCAACAACGCCGCTCCTTAGGTTATTCGTCCAAAGGGTATAACCTAATGTGGAAATTAACAACCCAAAAGCAATCAAAAATATCCAAAAAACATTCCAAGCTATTTCTATGGGAACGCCTAAAATCCTTAAAACCGCAGGAAAATATAGAAACAAATCCGGGTACATAATGCCGTCCGCCACGCCGTACCCGTTCATCTGATACCCGTGAATCCTAACCGGAATTTCGAGGGCAAGCAGACCTTCCTTTATCCCTTCAATTCTGTTTAAATGAAACAACACGTCTATTCTGTCAAGATATTGAGTCGAAACAAAAGGACATGAAAAGATGCAAGCGCACACAAACAAAAGGATGCTCCAATACTTCCACTCGTTGAAATATTTTATGTTTAGCTTATTCGGCAACATCTTCATATCCTTTTTATTATTTCTCATCTTTCTTTTGTTTCTTTTCTTTCTTCTCTTTTTTTCAAAACAGAGAAGAAAGAAAGTAAAAACCCTAAAACAAACTTATTTGATCGGTTTCGCTCATGCCGTCCAAGCAGCCGTGCTTTTGCAGAACTTCAATGTTGGTTTTGGAAATTCCGGTGCGTTGTTTTAAGTTGTCTATTGACGTAAATTCGCCTTTCTTTCTGGCTTCTTGCACGTTTGCGGCAGCGACTCCGCCCATGCCCGCGAGAGACGCCAAAGGCGGCAACAGTCCGTTTTCTATGATGATAAATTTATCCGCGTCGGATTTGTAGAGGTCTACTTTAGATACGCTGTAACCTCTGAGATACATTTCGTTTGCAAGTTGGAGCACCGCTAAAGTGGCGTTTTCTTTAAGGTCAAGCTTTTGCTCTTTGGATTTGTTTTCAAGCGCGTCAAGTTCGCGCTTAACAACGTCTTGCCCTCTTGAGATAACATCGGCGTCAAATTCGTCGGCGCGAATGGAGAAATACGCCGCATAATACGCCAACGGATAATGCACCTTGCAGTAAGCGATACGATACGCCATCATAACATACGCCGTAGCGTGAGCTCTCGGGAACAGGTATTTTATCTTTTGACAGGATTCGATGTACCATTCGGGAATGTTTTCTTCACGCAGCTTTTCCACAACCTCCGGCGCGATTCCCTTCCCCTTTCGCACATTTTCCATTGTTTTAAAGGAAAGAAGCGGTTCTACGCCGTTATGAATCAAGTACATCATTATATCGTCTCTGGCAGAGATCGCGTCTTTAAGAGTGCAAGTGCCGTTTCTGATAAGTTCTTGAGCGTTGCCCAGCCATACGTCCGTACCATGGGAAAATCCCGAAATACGCACTAAATCGCTAAAACAATCGGGATGGGTATCGTCTATCATCTGACGGGTAAAACCGGTTCTAAATTCGGGAATACCGAAGGTGCCGGATTTTGCGCCGAGTTCTTCGGGCGTAAGACCTAAAGGATCGGTTGAAGAAAAGAGCTTCAAGGTTGCAGGATCGTCAAAGGGAATGGTTTTCGCATCCCTGCCCGTTAAATCTTCAAGCATTTTTATAACCGTAGGATCATCGTGACCCAGTATATCAAGTTTTAACAATCTTGAACTTATGGAATGATAATCAAAGTGTGTGGTAATAGTAGATTTGCTCTTATCGTCGGCGGGGTGATTTATTGGAGTGAAGAAGTGTATGTCCATATTGCGCGGCACAACCATAATACCCGCCGGATGCTGACCCGTCGTACGCTTTACGCCCATCAAGCCTTTAGCGATTTTTTCGATAAAAGCGCGGTTCTTCTTAACTTTTTCTTCTTCGTAGTATTTAAGCACAAAACCGTAAGCGGTTTTTTCGGCGACGGTTGAAATTGTTCCCGCGCGATAAGCAAAATCTTTACCGAACATTATTTCCGTGAATTTATGCGCCACAGGCTGATAAACCCCCGAAAAATTTAAGTCTATATCAGGCTCCTTATCGCCGTTAAATCCCATGAACACGGCGAAAGGAATATCATGCCCATCCTTTATCATAGGCGTATCGCATACGGGACAGCTCTCATCCGGCAAATCGTAACCGCAGCCATACGAACCATCGGTTATAAATTTTGAATAGGAACATTTCGGACAACGATAATGAGGCGGCAGTGGGTTTACTTCGGTAATGCCCATCATGGTCGCGACGAAAGAAGAGCCGACCGAACCTCTCGAGCCTACTAAGTAACCGTCGGCGTTGGATTTTTTAACGAGTTTTTCCGCTATCAAATAGAGTCCCGCGTAACCGTGACCGATTATAGGCGTTAGTTCCTGTTTTAATCTATCCTCAACAATTTGAGGAAGATTTTCGCCGTACATCTCGCGAGCCTTGCCGTAGGACATCTCCTCTATCTCTTCTTCCGCGCCGGGAACGATGGGGGAATATAAGTTTTTGGGGATAGGCTCAAATCTTTCAATCATATCGTTGATTTTACAAGGATTTTCCACTACGGCGGCATAAGCTTCGTCGCCTAAATAGGCAAATTCCTCAAGCATTTCTTCCGTAGTGCGAAAATAAAGGGGAGGTTGGGTGACATCATCGTAACCGCTGCCCTTTTGGAGAATTTTTCGATAAATAGCGTCTTCGGGATTTAAAAAATGAACGTCACAAGTCGCCACCAACATTTTGCCCATGCGTTTGGCAAGTTCCGCCACTTTTAAATTTATCTTTATCAAATCCTCATCGGTTTTAATATTTGGAAATCTTTCGCTACGCTTCAAGAAATTATTATTGCCTATCGGCTGAATTTCAAGATAATCGTAAAAACTTGCGATTTCTATAAGCTCTTCGTCTTTTGCGCCCGCGACTATCGCGCGGATAAGCTCTCCCGCTTCACAAGCGGAACCTAAAATAAGCCCTTCGCGAAATTCTTCGATAAGTTTTTTCGGTATCCGCGGTTTTCCGCGATGAATGTGCTTTAAATGGGATATGGAAACAAGTTGATAGAGGTTACGCAAACCCTCTTTATTTTTTTCAAGCATAATTATATGATAGGAAGTTTTGCCATTGTCTGTTGTCAAATAGCCCTCCATACCATATATAATTTTAATGTCCAGCTTATTGTCTGCGACGGTTTTAGCCGCGTCGGGATATGCCTGAACCACGCCGTGATCCGTTATGGCGATTGCGGGATGCCCCCATTTGGCGGCGGTTTTTATGAGATTTTTCACGGATACCACGGCGTCCATTGCGCTCATTGTGGTGTGAGCGTGAAGTTCGACTCGCTTTACTTCGGCTGTGTCTTCTCTACCCTTCTTTTCCTTTTTTGAAAGACTGTCAACGTATAAAACCATCTCGCCCTGATAATTGTCCATACGAACCGCGC
>JAFXOC010000033.1 GCA_017529085.1 Selenomonadaceae bacterium
AAGTTTTCTTTCTCTCTTTTCTTCTTTGTTTCTTTCTTCTTTTCTCTCTTTCTTTTACAAAAGAAAGAGAGCAAAGAAGAAAGAAAAAATTATTTTATAACCGAACATTTTTCCACATAATCTCGCCAATATGCAAAAGCAGGGGTAAGAGAGAGAGTTTCCAATTTTAGCGGCACGCCCATGGGGTTATGCAGCACCATAATTTCGCGAGCGCTGCAAAGCGGTTGAAATCCCGTGAAGAAATACCCAAGCTCTCGCAGCTTTTTGTAAGCTGCAATCGCGCCTTTTTCGCTTACGTTCAGAAAGACGCTGAAGGTTGCGTTTTCTCCGCCGCTCGTTTCTTGAATAGCTCGTATTCTTTCTACTATGTCCCTTCCCGCTTTGTCCACATATATCATGGAGTTTTGTTGAACATCGTCTTTTTCATGGCTGATTACGCTTTTTTCCGAATTTTCGCGTTCAAAGCCACCGTCAGCAAAAGCAAAATCCACGCCCAATTCTCTATACATTTTGGACGCTATTTCTCTGTGTTCTGCGGGGATGAATACCTCTCCCGCCGATTGACGGGCTAATTTTTTTATCATTATGCCCTGCGGATGCTTGGGCGCATCGATAACGCCGTAAGAATGTCGTATATTTTTAATCAAAAACTTGCCGAATACAAATCCCGTCGGAACAAGCCCCAACCGCTCCATCAATTTTTGGGTTATATCGTGGAAAAGCACCGGCAGACAAAATATCGCCGATACGGGTTCTTTTTCGTTAATGCTTTTTATAAATTCTTCCGTATATTGAAAAAAGGGATACGCCATTTTAAAGCCTCGGTATTTTTTAAAAAATATCATTGAAGCTATTTCACACATTTCTTCTCGGGGCAAGAATCGTTTTAACACAACCATTCCTATTATTTTTTTCGTATCAGTTTCCGCCAAAAAAAATCGTATATGCCCGTCGGCGTTTTCTTTTATAATTTTGGATTCATTATAAAAACTTTTCTTAAAATACGTTTCGCCGTATTCGTCTTGTATACACTTTACTATTACGGAAGCGTCGTCGTCTTTCATGGGGCGGAAACAAACGTTAATCTTTTCGTTTCCACGCTTTAACTCAAGATATTTCATAATGCGGTTATCCTTCCTTATCAATTATAACCGTTAAATTATTTATGCCGAAGGTGGATTTATAATGCACAACGTCGGCGGCTTTCGCTATCATGGCTATACCCAACGCATCGCCCAAAGATAAGGGGTCTTCGTCCGTCATTCGATCGTAATAATCGATGGGGTTAAAAAGCGCTCCCTCGTTTCTGATGCGAATAACGATCATCTGACCTGACAATCTGTTTATGAATAGCAAACGAACGTCAATGGTCGCATCCTCTTTGTTCGGAAATACGTGCTGTTTGATGCTAAGGAGCATTTCTTCAAGAGATAGACGGATAAGCATTGTATCTTTTGGGGATAGTGAATTTTTTTCGGAGAAATCGTCTACCGCATCCAAAGAATCAATAATGGCGTTAGTTTCCGTATTAACGGAAAAAGACATATAATTTCCGTTTCGCTCCGCTTCCAAGTCTTGAATAAAAATCCCACTCATATTCTTTTTTGAATAATACCACAGAGCGGGCAAAAGCGCCAATAGCGTGCAAACGGGAGATATGACAAAGGACAGATACACGCTTGTAAGCCCCAGAGTGTCAACCAAAAGCCAAACGGGCACGACGCTGAATAAAAAGGCGCGGCAAAACACCAAGATATTTGCTAGGATAGTAAATCCCGCCGCCTGATAGTAAAAAATCAGCAAAAAGACGGGTATAGCGGGGAGCAGACCAAAAGCGAATATAAAAGTTGCTTCCGCCGCTTTTTCAAATCCGAATGCGCGACTGACCGTTTCGGGGAAAATAAGCATAATCAGCATCATGGGGAGCATGAAAACGAGTCCCGCAATATGCGCGTGTTTTTCGATTCGCCTCACGCTTATGGTGTCCAGTTCTTTGGTAAATACGCCAACGAACCCGGAAGTGGCTTGCGAAATTCCCGAAAGCACAACGAACGAAAGATTTTCGAGAGTGGTCAAAACGGAAAAAACTGCCAAACCTTCGCTTCCCGCCGCCGCTCCTATAATTCTGTTCATAAGAAGCAACCGAAGGAATATCAAAAAATTGTTAAGCGCGGGGGCGGGGCTGTGGTGGTCGTTCCTGCGGGCGAGGCGCGAGAAAGCCCTCGGCCGCATCACGCTTTCCGTGCCCAAGGCGCGGACGGCCGGGCTGCAGATGGCGCTCGTGGTGTCCGGGCTG
>JAFXOC010000263.1 GCA_017529085.1 Selenomonadaceae bacterium
AATATGCGTCTATAACAGTTTCATTTCCGGTAAGTCCCGCAAAACGCAGTGCCGTTTCATATAAAACCTCCGCCTGTTTGGTATTTACCTGAAAAAACGAACGCGGCGAAATATGAAAACGCAGCTTTCCGATTTTATCGTAAATGGTTTCTTTACCGAAAAGTTTTATCGTGTCCCTACCAAGTATTACGTTGTTGCGGTAAGTCTGTATGTTTTGGTGTACGCTTACCAGATTTGGGAGTCTTTCTTTTAAAAGCTTGGAAAATTCTTTGCCTTTGGGAAATTTCTTTGTAGCTGTAACGATAACCGCCATCAATTCGTTCTTCTCGCCTACCCTGCCCATTATATGACGAATTACGCCTTTATGGGTATCTTCATCGTATATTGAAAATTTCAGCTTGTTTATAATCTCCCTCGCAGCGTTCACAAGTTCGTTGTTGCTCTCGTTTTCGATATAACAATGAGTGGAATCAATAACCGTGTGAGTGCCTCGTTTAAAACAGCCGATGACGGTTTTTCCCCCTTCTTTCTTTACGGGGAACTGCATTTTGTTCCGATAATGCAAGGGTTCTTCCGCGCCTAATATCGGCAAAATCTCCGCATCCTTTATCTTGCCTATCCTTTGAATTAAATCCTTAACCAATTCGTATTTATAAGCTAGTTGCGCTTTATATGAAAGATGTTGAAGTTGACAACCGCCGCATTCGTAAAAGAGAGGGCAAACAGGCTCGATTCTGTCTGGACTTTTTTCTAAAATTTGTTCTAAACCGCAAACAGCGTAATTTTTCTTTATTTCGGTAACTTTTCCCAAAATCTTTTCGTCTTTAAGCGCGCCGTCAATAAAAAGGGTAAATCCGTCTACCCTTCCTACGCCCTCGCCGAAAGCGCCCAACGACTCTATATTAATTTCGTATGTCTCGCCTAAACTGACGGGAATATCATGCTTCATCTTTGCTCCTCATAAAAATAATCGGGTATGGTCAGACGCTTTCTTTCATATATATACGCCGTCCTCGTTTCGTCCACCAAGTTCCACTGCCCTTTAACATGACGCAAAAAATCGTCCTTTTGCTTTTTTCGCACAAACGCCACAATATCACGATTTTCCGGCAATGCGTCAAAGGGAAGAATAGGCATGACGTTGGTCGCTTTCCACGTAAGCCCGTTAGGTCTTAGCGTCATTACTCTCTTTCTGTTGTCTACCCGCACAATTTCGCAATCGGAATAAAACACCAATGTGGTGGGATAACGCCCGCCCACGGATATTAAATACGCGCCGTTATTTGCATAAGTCTTCATCACCGCCGCCGCATCCTTCTCCGAATTTTTTTCACACATGGGAATAGCAACGGTAAATAATAGTATGGGCAAAAGAACAGTGATTGCAACCGCCGTTGTCTTAAAAACTTTGATGTTGTCTTTTAAAACCAAAGCGAACAAAATCGCAATCGGCATCATATACGGAAGGGTATAAGTGACATATTTTGTGGCGAAACTTTGAAACACCACAAAAACCGCAACAGCCCAGATTAAAAGAAATTTTTGGCTTTTTTCAAATTTTGGAAACGCTAATTTTTCTTTTAATTTATAATAATATTTTTTTATAACTTTGGGAATTACATAGAAACTCCAAGGGAAAAAGCCCGCTATAAACACAAGGGTATAATAATACCACACATTCACCTCGGGGTGTTCCGAAACCGAAGCTCTCAAAACATTATGCACGCCCAAAAATGTCATTATAAAATCCGAACCGTGGATTTTATACATAGGATAATACCACGTTGAAACAACGGCGAAAAACAATATCATTCCCGTAGGAATACAGAGTTTTTTTAAGTAGCCTAAATTCTTCTCGGAAAGCAAAAACAAAAGTATAATAAGCCCAGGCAGGCACAGCCCGATAGGTCCTTTTGTAAGCACCGCTATGGCCGCCATAAAATACGCCGCATAAAAATATCGCGAACGATTTTCTGTATAGCCGACATAAAAAAACATAAGTGACAGAGAGACGGTTAGAAACAGAGTCATATCGGTTATGACCGCGTGTGCGATATACCAATATTCTAAAGATGTCATTAGAATTACGGCGGCGATAAAACCAATGCTTTTATCAAATAATTTTCTACCGAAGAAATATGTGGCAAACACGCCCAAAGTCGCCATAAGCGCAGGAAAAAATCTTGCGGCAAATTCGTTTATGCCAAACATTTTATAAGCCGCTATAAGTTCCCAATAGAAAAACACCGGTTTATCGTACCAATAACCTCCGTAAATCCTGGGCGAAAAATAATCCCCCGAAAAGAGCATTTCCTTTGCGGTTTGAGTATAATTACCCTCAACAGGGTCGGTAAAGGGCAAAAGATTATTGCCCACAAAAAAAAGAAGAACCGATACAAGCAATAATATTAATATCCTCACCATATCGAATCTCCCCTTGTTATTTAACAAAAGTTGCAAAAATTTTTTCATGCCACTAAAAACTAAAGCCCCATCCGTTTGACGGACGAGGCTTTTTTCAAAGTCTCTGTGCATTTTATCATAGATAAATAGGCTATGTCAAATATATGAGCGTATATCCGTTGCAAAAAAACCATAAAGATGGTAGAATACGAAAAAAAGGAGGAATGTTAATGTTTAACGGTATGGGAAATATGGGTAACATGGCGGGCATGATGAAAAAAGTCCAGAAAATGCAAAATGAAATGAAGAAAATGCAGGACGAGTTAAAGGCTAAAACCGTGGAGGTGTCCTCTGGCGGCGGCGTTGTTAAAGTTGTTATGAACGGTGAAAAAACCTTGGTATCCCTTAAAATTTCGCCGGAAGCCGTTGACCCGTCCGACGTCGAAATGCTTGAGGATTTGATTTCCGCCGCCGTCAACGAAGCCATGAAAAAAGTGGACGAGATGATGACGAACGAAATGGGTAAATTCACAAGCGGTTTGGGACTTCCCCCGGGGCTTTTTTAATGGCTAACGCTCCGCTTTTAAAGCTTATCGAACACTTCCGCGCCCTTCCCGGTATCGGTCAAAAAACGGCGGTGCGCCTTGCCTATCACGTTTTAGATATGTCGGTTGAGGACGCAAAATCTCTTTCAAACGCCATTGTCGAGGCAAAGGAAAAGATTGGCTACTGCAAAGTTTGTTTTAACCTAAGCGACAGGTCTCCCTGCGAAATTTGCGATTCATCTAAACGCGACGGTAAAATCATCTGCGTGGTGGAAGAGCCGCAAGATGTGGCGGCTATGGAGAAGACCCGAGAATTTAGAGGACTCTATCATGTGCTTCACGGCGCTATCTCTCCCCTTGAAGGCGTCGGTCCCAACGATATTCGGATAAAAGAGCTTGTGACAAGAATTGCCGAAAGCGACGTAAAAGAAGTCATTATCGCCACAAATCCGAACGTTGAAGGTGAGGCGACGGCTATGTATATCGCCAAACTCTTAAAACCTGCGGGCATAAAGGTGACGAGAATCGGCAGCGGGCTTCCCGTCGGCGGTAATCTCGAATATGCGGATGAAGTTACGCTTTCAAAAGCTCTCGAAAACAGGAGGGAAATTTAATGGCGGAATCAATAGTCGCCTTTATCATCGGAATTGTGGTTGTCTATGCGGTTTTTAAAATTCTCACCTTGCCCGTGAAATGTTTGTGGAAATTCGTCACAAACAGCGTTATCGGCTGGATAGCCCTGCACATCGCAGGTTTTATCGGTCTGCCCGTGACCATAAATCTACTAACATCCTTTATAGCCGGGGTATTCGGAATACCTGGGTTAATCGCAATAATAGTTTACAGTTGGCTATGAAAACTTGTTTTTGTATATCTCCCCGCCCCTTCGGGGCGAGGAGATATAAGAGAAACAAAACAGTGCCCATAACAAATTAAGAGGTATTTTATGTTCGACGGCGTTCATATCAGCGTACCATGGTTGATATTTTTAGCGGCGGTATTCGCTCTTTTCGCGTTTGAAATGGTTCACTCCCTTAAACGCAGCCATACCACCGCCCGACTTATCAACGCATACCTAACCGATCTCAACAACGAAACTCTCTTTGACGAGATTTTCACCTTCTGCCAAAACGACTACAAACTTAGACGTATCCTTAAAAAACACAACGCCACCAAGGACGACATAAAAGCCCTTCACAAAAAACTCATGATCTGGGGCAACATCAAAAAAGGTCGCCGCTTCCCCCCTATCTCATCTTTCTTCTACGCTTACACACTGAATTACCTCTTCGAACACAGAAACGACGACGACAAAAAAGTAGCCATGCGTATGCTGAATTTCTTTCACATTTAACTTTTAAGGAGAGTTCCTTCTTTCTTTTTCTTTCTCTTTTTTGTAAAAAAGAGAAAGAAAAATAAAGAAGCAAAGAAAAAGAAAGAGAAAAAACTTTAATAATT
>JAFXOC010000264.1 GCA_017529085.1 Selenomonadaceae bacterium
CGGTTTATCTTTATTTGTTATTCCAAGAAGATAATTATTCGCTTTGTCAATTAACGCGCCGTTATCCAGCAACGCTTGAAGATTTTTGCCGGGACAAGCGGTCGGCATAAGTTCGCCGTGACCGACAATATGCTCTCTGCCGCAAGAAATACTGTATCTCTCGCATAAATCGGCGATTAGAGCGGCGCAACTCTCAATTTGATTTTCCGTAGGTTTCGCTTGCTCGAAATCTCCCGAAAGATGTATGCCGATAGTATGAGAATTTTCGCCGTAAGCGTGAGAGCCTATTGCCCATTCGGGTCTGCCGCGTTCGATAGTTCCATCTTTTCTTATGACGAAGTGATAACCTATACCCGCCCATTCTTGATTTAAGTGCCAGCCGTGAATTTGCTCCGCGCTTGCGTCTATATCGTTCTCGCCAGTATGGTGAAGAACAATCATATCGGTTACGGCGCGGTTGCTAAGGCTACCGAAGTCTAAATTGGTTTCTTTGATTTTTACTCTTTCCATAAGTACCTCCGAAAAATTTATACACTTGAAGGAATAACCACAAATCACGGCGAATAAGTCAAAAAAATAGAGCGTTGGTGTTCAAACGCTCTTCCGCTATATCGCAATATTCTTTTGAAATCTCAAATCCGATAAAATCTCGTCCCGCAACTCTCGCCATTTTCGCAGTAGTTCCGCTACCCATAAAGGGGTCTAAAACTACATCGCCTTTGTTGCTCCAACTTATGATATGGTCGTAGGCTAACTGTTCGGGAAAGATTGCGGGGTGTTTGTAGGAGATTTTATCCGTTGTCGATTTCATATATCCCATTTTATACCGCCATATATTCGGGCGGATGCCGAAAGGCTTTATTTTTCTTCCCGTATTATTCTTTATTGCCGACATCGGAATTACGGAGCCATCGGGATTACGAACAGTTCCAGAGATTTTATCCCCGTAGTGTTTATTTGGTTTGTCGGCTATGAGATGTACAGTTCCTATTTTGCCCTTAACCAAAATGAACATATACTCGAATGACGGATAATAGCGTGTAGTTTCGGGGTAAGGGCAGGAATCTTTCTCGTAGAGCATCGTATCGTGAAGCAAAAAGCCGACTTCTTTAAAATACAGAGCTTGCCGAAATGAAGTCCCGGTTTCGCTACCTTTGACGGTCGCGTCATTGACCACCCAAACGACAACGCCGCCGTCTTTTGTAACTCGGTAGAGTTCTTTTGCCACAGACTCAAAGTCAAAACTGTAGCCTTTGTAGGAGCGAAGATTATCGTAGGGCGGGGAAGTGACCGTTAAATCAATAGAGCTGTTTTGCAAAAGCCGCATACCTTCGATGCAGTCTATATTGTATATTTTGTTTTTTTCAAGCATACCTTCACCCCTTGCGAGAGCGAAGAAGTCGCTCCATTAAATCGTCTTGCGGGGTCGCGCCCTTATATTCCGTAGCAAGATTTTCACGAACGACAGAATATATCTCGTTCCACAACCGATTAGTCTGTTTCATGTAATTCTGACTCATACTCACGTAAGGTGACTGTATGGGATTTGAACTCACGGGGTGTTTCCCTAAATATCCGAAGCGACTCACAGCCTCTTCGCATTGAATCCAACGAGCCGCGCTCATAGCGTAACGCTCCACAAGACCCGGAGAAATTAAAGAAGCGCAGCCTCTTTTATCTAGCCACGCAAATGTGTCAGCGTATATTTCACTTGCTTGAAGTACAGAGCCGTCTCTTTGTATCGCAGATAAAAACTCTTTAGGAGGAGGCATATCCGCGCCTAGCGGTTCATCGGCTTCTA
>JAFXOC010000265.1 GCA_017529085.1 Selenomonadaceae bacterium
AATCTTTTCGTTCTTCTTCACCATCTTCAAACAATTGATTATAAAGTACATAGATGTTGGTGTTGTATGATACTATTTCTATCTTAGCATCTGCATCATACATTTGAAAAAGGCGATTTAATAGTCTTGGTTCTCTTCGTTCGCCCTCCACTAAAAGCAAAATCTTTTTCTTACTCATCAAATTCACCGCCCATATAGAGCCGCTCTAAGTTATGCTCCTCTTTTAATTCTCTGTTGGTAGCCTCGGTAAGAGAAGATAATTTTTCTTTAGTGAGCACAAAAAGACAATCCGGGCGCATAAAGCGATTTGTAAGCAAATTTGTATTATGCGATGTTAAAATTATCTGTACATCCAGCTTTGTGATTGCCAATTTCACTAAACTTTCGGCAAGAGCAAAATGATAAAAAGCATCAAATTCATCAATAAATACAAAAGACGCTTTCTTCATTTGCAGATACCAGTAGTATGTCGTCAAAAGCGCGTTGGTTCCATTGGAAGCGGCTTTAAAAGGGACATATCTTTTATGAGCAAAATATAAATTTTCCTGTCCCATTGCGTCCGGTTTAGTATCTAACTTTTCATCTACTCCGTATTTATTGAGAAAATCTTCAAATTGCTTTACATATCCATTTCTAATAATATAGTCTGTCATAATTTCATTGTGATTGGTAAAACCTACATATTCGTTAGATATGCCTAAATTACGAAACCATAACATACTATCAACGAATGTCATCAATTTTACAACCGGATGTCCTTTACTCAACGAAGAATTATTTGCCATATAGCGCAGTATAGATAATCCGCTGTCACGAAATTGCCAGTTCAATGTCCCCATTTGATATTTGTACAAATTATCCAGATTCCCCGTATTACTTGAGTAATTATAGGAAAAAACTTCTTCTCCGTTGACATATAATCTTTCCGTCAGTAATTGCATTATGGCGGCTTTTTCATATTCATAAACTATCTCTGTTGCATTCTCCTGCCAAGTATAGCGAAACCATGCTCGATCAGAATCTGAATCTGCGTTTAAATAAGAAATAAAGCCACGATTATCCTTGTTGTTATCTACAAGATGATTGGTTAAATCCATTATAGCCAAACCAAAATTTGACTTGCCTACGGCATTTTTTCCATAAATTACGGCATTTTTTATCACGCCATCAGCAATACATTCCGTGTTAAAATCATAATCCTGCACTTTGGAGAAATCCATAGTGATTTTATTGCTAAAATTTTTATAATTTTGCACTTCAAATTTTTTTAACCGTAACATATACTCGTTCACCTAACCTATTGAAACAATGCTGACCTTTCCTATTTTCTTCTCGCAAGTATTGTCGAAAGATAATTTAAATCCGTACCGTCAAAAGTTTTTAAATCAATTTTTTCCTCATCGTCAAAACCTAATCTGCTCACCGTAAGCGTATCACCATAGCCGCAAGTTTCAAGCGTTTGCTTTATATCGTTTAAATTTTTATAAACTTTCATCAACACCGCAGCATCAGAATGTGTCAAAGCGGCTTCAATTTCCGACGTATTCGCCGTGGCGGGAATAATAGACAAAATATCGTTGCCTTCTACTATCGGTTGGTTATACTTTGCCGCAATGGCGACAAACGCAGGAATCCCCGGCACGGTTTCAATTTTTACGCCGTCCTTTTGCAGCAGCTTAAAAATATAAATATAAGTGCTGTAAAACATAGGGTCGCCGAGAGTTAAGAAAGCTGCGTTTTTTCCCGCGTCCAAAATCGCTTCGATTTCAATTTTATTTTGTTCCCACAGTGAAAAATCTTTTTGAAAATCTTTTACCATCGGGAAGACTTGATAACAAATCTCTACGGCTTCTTTTAAATGAGGTCTTACAATATCAAGGGCTATACTGCCTTCGTTCTTTTCTGTCTTGGGAGCTATGACAACGTCGATATTTCGCAAAATTTTAACCGCTTTTAAAGTCAGAAGTTCGCTATCGCCGGGACCTACGCCTATTCCGTAAAAAGTTCCTCTCATAAATCGCTAATCACTTGTCCTCATAAGTTCTAACTCTAAGTTTAAGCCCTCTGGAGTCGCAAAGCGCGCGGCACTTTGATATTTCTTCTTCGTCTTCAACCTTTTCCACAACGGTCATCACTACGTTTGGCACATATTTTTTTGCGTGTTCGGCAAACGTAAGCATGGCTTCAAAAGATTGTTCCCCGTATTTCGCTCGCGTAAGTTCAAGATAACGCTTGGCGTTTGAAGCGTTTAAACTTATTGAAACCGTATCCAATACGCCTTCAAATTCCCTTGCTATCTCTCTTTTGTTGTAAAGTTCTCCAAGCCCGTTAGTGTTAAGCCTTGTGGGTATGTTCTTATACTCTCGCTTTACATACTTCAAAAGTTTAACTAAATCGTCTTGCCTAATTGTCGGTTCCCCAAAACCGCAAAACACAAGTTCCGATACCATATCAATGGGAAGAGAGTCAATTTCTCGCTTTACTTCGTCAACCGTCGGCTCTTCTTTTATCCAAAGACTCGCGTCCTCGTCCATATCCTTTTTTGAGCGCAGACAAAAAACGCAGGAACAGTTGCAACGATTGGTTAAATTTACATAAATCCCCCGTTTGCCCTCCGGCTTTATCTTAAAACTCTCCTTAACAGGCAGATATTTTCCGCCCTCATGCACAGCGTAAACTATCATCCGTAACGCACCTCATTCTTCGCCCACAATTCTGACTTCGGGATAAAGTTTAACTCCATGAGCCTCAAAAACCCGACGCTTTACTTCCTCGATAAGATTTAACACGTCCTCCGCCGTAGCGTCGCCCCTGTTTATAACAAAACCCGCGTGTTTTGTTGAAACCTCCGCGCCGCCTACTCTTAATCCTTTTAACCCCGTTTGGTCAATCAAAGTTCCCGCAAAATATCCGGTGGGACGTTTAAAGGTGCTTCCTGCGCTTGGCATTTCAAGAGGTTGCTTTTCTTCCCGTCTTTTGGTTAAGTCTTCCATCTTAAAGCGTATAGTTTCCCCTTCGCCTTTAGATAGACGAAGTGTTACTTCGGTTATAGCATGGTTGTTGGTTTGAAAAATACTTTGCCTATAAGATAAACCAAGTTCGCTTGCCCAAAACTCGTGAAAATCGCCGTCAATCGACACCGAACGGACTTTTTCGACTACGTTTTTCATTTCACCGCCGTAAGCGCCGGCATTCATAAATACCGCGCCGCCTATGCTGCCGGGGATTCCTATGGCAAATTCAAGCCCTGTAAGTTCGTTGTCCGCCGCAAAAGTCGCCACATCTTTAAGCGACGCGCCCGCTCCCGCCACAATTTCCGTATCGCTTGCAAGCTCTATCTTCGAAAAAG
>JAFXOC010000266.1 GCA_017529085.1 Selenomonadaceae bacterium
AACCCGCCTATAGCACAAAAGCCGCCTTTAAAGGGCGGCTTTATAAAGTTAATGGTTAAGTCTAAACTTAGTGACATCGTTTTGTAGTTGTTGAGCGAGGTTAGCAAGGGATTCGCTTGCGTCTGTGATGTCGTTAATCATCGCCGCCTGTTCTTCGGTTGCGGCGGAAACGGATTGAGCGTTGTTCGCCATATCGCGGCTGAATGAGCTGGCTTCTTGGATAGAAGAAGTGATTTTCGCCGTTTCTTTTTCAGCAGCCGCCATACGGGAAAGTGATTGCTGAATTTGGTCGTAGAGGGCGTCGATGTGCTCTTCCATGGCGGAGAATACTTCGCCGGTTTTTTCGACAATTTTGGTGCCGGCTTGCACTTCTTCGTTGCCCTTTTCCATCGCTTGCATGGCGTGGTTCGTGTCGTCTTGTATGCCGGTGATGATAGCGGAGATGTTCTGCGCCGCAGTGCCGGATTGCTCGGCTAGCTTTCTCACTTCGTCCGCGACAACAGCAAAACCTCTGCCCGCTTCGCCGGCTCTTGCCGCTTCAATAGCGGCGTTAAGGGCGAGAAGGTTCGTCTGTTCGGCAATTCCCGAGATGGCTTCGACGATGTTTCCGATTTCCTTGGAGCGTTCGCCTAGGGTTTCAACTACTTTGGAACTTGCGGTCATCTGCGCCGCCATCTTCGCCATAGCGTTCATGGAGTTGGCGACAGCCGCGTGACCTTCTTTTGCGCCTTCGCGGCTTCTGTCCGCCGCGTGTCTCATGCTGGTGGAGCTTGTATGAAGCTCCGTCATGTCGTTTTTAAGATTGTCCGCCGTTTGGTTTATACCGCCTAATGTGGAGGATTGACTCTCCGTCTCTTCGGCGATGGTTTGGATGTTCTGGGAAACTTGGTTGATGCTCTCAGCCGTACTCTGGCTGCTGGCGGTGAGTTGTTCCGAAGCGGCGGCCAATTGCTGCGCCGAATCCACGATTTCTTTTAAAATGCCGCCCATGGATTTTTGCAAGTGATTTGCAGCGTCAGCCATCTGCGCTACCTCGTCGGTGCCGTTTACTACAAGAGGCTGTCCGCTTAAATCGCCGTCCGCCATTCTCTTCATGGCGGCTTCGACTTCTTCGAGCGGTTTAAGAATGACCCTTAAAAATCCCACCACTACAAAACCGAATACGATGATAAGCACTATCGTTGAAGTTATGGTAGAGGTTAAGAAGCTTGATTGAAGCTCCTCCACTGCGGATTTTGGAACTCCCATAAAGAGCATCCCGATGACTTTGCCGGAGGTGTCTTTTATAGGCTCATAGCCGCAAAAATACTTGTTGCCCAATACTTCCGCCTCGCCGACGAAATTCTTGCCGCCGGTTATAACCGTATCTATAACGGGCTGAGAAGCCTTGGTGCCGGTGGAGCGTTTACCGTTTGATTGGAAGGTGGTAGCGACTCTGGTATCGCCCGCAAAAATAGTCACATTGTTGCCGGTGAGTTTGCCGATACGGTCAACCACATCGTTAGCGTCGTTTAAGAGCTGCTCGCCCTTATAAATCTTTCCGCCTTCGACTTTCCATTGACCCGGATACGATAAATCAAGCACTTCAAGCGTCTGACGTATATCGGCTTTCGCTTTATCTTCAAGGGCAATGGCAAAGCCCTCGTTAGCGGAGCGGTACCCCAAAAACACCAAAAGCGCGCAAGCCAAAAGGATCAGCGCGTCAAAAAATAACATAGACTTTCTTTGTAGGCTCATATCATCACTACCTTTGCATAAATTATCCTATCAGATATTTTTCTACAAATAAGAGAAAATTCCTGCAAAAAATTTTCCTTATGGCTTAATTTATAGTGCAAAATGTCATAAAAAAGCCCCTCAAAAGAGGGGCTCAGACAGTAGACAAATCAAACAATATTGTGCTCTTCATGGCTCTCCTTCCACCGCTTCGCGGTTCCCCTCCCTCTAAGAGGGAGGCTTCTCTACCGCAACTTTTGAGCCTAAAGTTACAAATCTGTACT
>JAFXOC010000267.1 GCA_017529085.1 Selenomonadaceae bacterium
CTCAACAAGATCTGCTTCGTAGCGGGCTTGGGCGGAAAGGACACAGCCGCTTACGGCTACCGCGACGGCTCTTTTGCGTACTACATCAGCGAACCGATTGTCACCAACGAGCCTAAAGGCCTCGGACCATTCATCTTAGCTGCGGCTGAATTTGAAAGATTGTAATTAGTTGGGGCTTCGCCCCAAACCCTACAAGGGGCGCTGCCCCTTGACCCTGCCAAAGGAGCTTCGCCCCTCTGGACTCCCTTTTTAATTAATAGAGTTTGGGGGGGAGCGAAGTTTCTTTGACGGGTAAGGAGGATTTTGATGTTTTTTTTAGCTAAGAATCGAGGGGAGCAAGTCAAATAATTTTGATTGACTATAATCCTATGAACGACGTGTTGTTAATTTAACAATTATACTTGAGAAGGCGATATATTGAGCGATAATAGGATAAAGCCTTGGGAGGAACTTACCTTTAAGGACGATTATATATTTAAAAAGGTGATGAGTGATAAAAGACTCTGTAAAAAGTTGCTTGAAAAATTGTTGCGTATAAAAATTCGGGATTTAAAGTTTTTGGAAGAGGAGAAATCTCTTAAATCCACCTATATAAGCAAGGGCGTAAGACTTGACGTATATGTTGAAGACGATAAAAAAACTGTGTATGATGTGGAAATGCAAGTCAGAAATTTATCCGATGAAGAAATTTCAAAACGGACGAGATATTATCAAGCGGCGATAGATACGGATTTGCTCTCTGCCGGAGCGCTTTATAGCGAATTAAAACAGACGATTATAATTTTCATTTGTCCTTTCGCTTTATTTAATTCTAATCGTCATATTTATACTTTTAAGAATGTATGTTTAGAAGATAACCGCATAAAAATGAAGGATGGGGCAACGAAAATTTTTATATCCACTAAGGGAAATATTGACGATGTATCTCCCGATGTTAAGGCTTTCTTAGATTATATCGACGGTGTATCGAGTAATGACGAATTTGTTTCTGAAATTGATAGAGCCGTTGAGAATATAAAAAGCAAAGAATCTGAAAGGTTGAGTTATATGACATACGAGATGAAAATGATGGAAGAAAGGGAAGAAGGACGGAAAGAGGGACGAAAAGAGGGTATCGAAGAAAAGGAAAACGCAGTAATTCTTGCCATGCTTCGTGAAAATACGCCGTTAGATTTTATTTCGAAAATATTAAATTTACCCGCAACGAGAATATCTGAAATAGGGAGACTTCACGGAGTAATATGCGCGAAATGACGAAAGTAAAACGGGAGAGTCAGATAATGGCTGTCATAATGCTAAAAATGTAAAAAGGAGTGTTATTTTATGAGTATGCAGGAAATATCGAGAATTATTCTTTATTTACGCCATAAAAATTGGTCTGACACGGAAATTGTCGATTTGTTACTCTACATAGCAAGCGGAGACGAAAAGTATAAATATGCCGAAGATGATCAGAAAAATTAATTTTTAATCAAATTTTAATTTTTTTCAAAATTTCTTCTAATTTTACTTTATTTTTTCAAAAGATTGTTATATAATACACTTCGTTGATAGAATTTTTTATTATATGTTCATGTGGAGCGTTGCGTGACTTGAGAGAATTAGGCGCAAGGCTCTTTGTGGAAATATATTTTATCAAGAAAAGAGGAATCATTCATTATGATGACAACCAAGAAAAAACTCCTCCTTGCCCTTGCTTGCTCCGCCGCTATCGGCACGATGAGCTTCACGGGCGCAGCGGAAGCGGCTTCCAATCCTTTTGCGGCGGTTCCTACCTCCAGCAAATCTTACGACGATGTGGCGGCTCTCGTTGATCACGGACTCATCTACGGCTACAAAAAGGGCGACTTCGACAAGACCCGTATGATAAGCCGTATGGAAATGGCTATCTTCACAGGTAAAGCCA
>JAFXOC010000268.1 GCA_017529085.1 Selenomonadaceae bacterium
AGTAGTAACTCGTCATATATGGGCAGAATATATGGAACAAGCCGAGGAATATCGCTATGTTACAAAATATAAAGAAATCTACAAAGAGCGAAAAGAAACTATAGAGCGGGTCTTTGCCGAGGGAAAAGAGCGGCATGGACTAAGATACGCGACAATGCGTGGTCTTGCTAAATTAAAAATGCAGGCGACGCTCATTTTTGCGTGCATGAATTTAAAGAAGATAGCACTTTGGAAAAAGAAAGGAAGGGATGGTTTGCTCAAAAGCTATATTTTATTCCTTACTTTGTATAATTTCGCTTTAACAAAAATTAAACGGGTTTTCCTCATTTTCAGAGGAAAACCCGTTTTGTCTACAGCCTGAAAGCCGAATTCAAAAAATGATTTTGATTTTTCCGCGTGAAAATTGTATAATTTAGTCAGCGGGCAATTTGACATACTAAAGGAATGACTCGTATGAAACTAAATCAGCAAGCTTTAGACGGTTATTTAACAAATCTCATACATTCTGTATCAGCGGTGCTTGCGACAATTTCAACAACAGCGCGTTCGTCTCATCTACGCTCATTTTGTTGTTTAACGCGTATATAATCACGCTGTCCCACGCGTTTTTCGGGTATAACCGTTCGCTGCCCGCGTAGTATAACAATCGTTGGGCTTCTTTTTGCGTAAGTTCCATCGAAAGCGCCAACGCTAAAATTTTGTTTCTGGAGGGATTTTTCTTGCGTCCGGCGAATATGTGATAAGCGTAAATCTGTTCAAGTTGGGATTTCGTGATTATCACGCTCTTTGTAAGGTTCTTTTATTTCAGCAATACGTTAAGATACTCGGAAAGAGTGTATTTTTGAAAATTTTCTCTGTTTTCTTCGATAAATTCTTCAATATCGGTGGTTTCCGAAAGCTCGTTGTTTAATTCTACGGTTTCTTTTTCTATAAGGCGTTCTCCTTAAATGCAATTTGACAATAACAACATACTACAACACTCGAAAGAAAGCAATGTGATTTTATGGATTCTGCCGTGACGGCGTATATTGACGCGACGTATCAGAAAATACGCAGACTTAAACAAAGCGAAAAATGCGAAGTTTGGCTTGCCGTAGACGACAGCGGGAAATTTGTCATTATAAAACGAATTTTCTTTGCAGGGCTTCCTTATAAAGTGTTGAAAGAAAATCCGCATCCTGTTTGCCCCAAAATTTTATACGTTTCGGAAGACGAGGGACAAACGCTTGTCATCGAAGAATTTACCCACGGCAAATCATTGTCGGATATTTTACCGGAAAAAGGCTCGCTTGCCGAAGGAGAAGTAAAAAATATATTGGTACAGTTATGCGAAGGACTTATACTTTATTTGTACGCGGGGAATTTACCCGTTGAAGAAAGTTATTGGTGCGCAGAGTTTGAAATTTTAAATTAATAAGTCTTTTTTCCTATACTTGAAGGAAATTATATTTTAGTGTAGAATAATAAAAGATACAGTGTTGTGTTTCCTATGGCGGTACAGAAAGAAGGTTTAACAATGGGGCAAAACGAACGGGAACTGCATGAGGAATCGTCGCCGAAAGATCCCATAACCGGACTACCCACAAGAATAGACTTAACGAAGGCGCTTGACGAGGAGCTTAAATCTGACGACATTTCCGGCGCGATGATGGTTATAGGGCTTGACAATTTTCAGCTTGTAAACGAAATATGCGGTCCTGCGGTGGGCGATGAGGCTATGCGGCAGATTGCGGAAAACATCGCCAACGTATTGCCGTTTGACATAACTTTATATCAAGTCTCAAGCGATCAATTCGCTCTCTACTGGCATGACGCAATGCCTGAAGAACTTGAAATTATTTTTGCCAGCCTGCAGCTTAGCCTTCGCGATATAGCCGCCATTGAGGACAAAATTTACTGCACCACCACGGCGGGCGTTGCTTTTTATCCTAGGGACGGGAAGGATACAAATACTTTATTGAAATTTGCTCAAGCCGCTAAGACAATCGGAAAAGCCGAGGGCGGCGGGGATAGGATTTGCTTTTTCAATCAGGAATCATACGATAAATGGCATTATAAAGTAATGATGGAAGGCTTGATGAAAAACAGCATAGCCCGCGGTTGCGAAGAATTTATGCTGTATTTTCAACCTCAGGTATGGGCAAAGGACGGCTCGCTTTATGGCGCGGAGGCTCTGCTTCGTTGGCGTACCGCGGACGGTCAGATTTTGCCGCCTCTTTCCTTTATTCCCGTGCTTGAAAAGACACGCCTCATAATTCCCGCGGGTCACTGGATTATCGAACAGGCTGTCAAAACCTGCAAGAAATTCCAAGAATACTTGCCTGATTTTCAGATGAGCATAAATATTTCTCTCTATCAGCTTGAAGAGCAAATGCTTTACCCGTTTGTTGCGGACTGCATAGAGCGTCACGGCGTAAAACCGTCCTCCATAGTTTTTGAACTTACGGAAGGGCAGAACGTTACGGATTGGGAATTTGTAAACAGCCAATTTGAAGCCTTCAGGAACTTAGGCATAAAGATAGCCATGGACGATTTCGGTTCCGGCTACGCCACACTAGACTTCTTAAAAGAATTTAAATGCGACCTCGTTAAACTTGACAGGTCTGTTATAATAGATATGTTAAAGGACGATTACAACAAAAATCTTGTAAAATATTCCATCGCCCTCTGTCACGCCATAGATTTGGCGCTCTGTGTGGAAGGCGTGGAGGATGAAGACGTGTATAAATACCTTAGGGACGAATGTGGGGCTGAGATGATCCAAGGTTTTTATTTCGGTAAACCCGAACCCGAGGACGTTTTCATGCAAAGACTTGTTAAATGAGGTGTGTTAATGACTATAGAGGCTCTCGATCATAAATTAAATAAGGTAATAACTCATTACACCATGCGGATAGCCGAGCAATACGGAGAATCAAAGGATCCGCTCACCCATGAAGACGCTATTGAAATAGCCAAAGAGACAAGTGATCATTTAGCGTTGTTTAAGCAGGAAATATTGCGTTTCTTAAGGGATAAAGAAGAAGTTGAAGCGTAAAACCCCTACGCCGCTTTTCGCCTCCTCTGTATAGGGGAGGCTTTTTTGGTTGATTACGCTTGACAATCGGAGAAATGGCGATGCCTAAAACAAACGGAGTTTTAAAAAAATTTGCGTTATAAAAAATTTTCATGTATACTGTTTATATAGATATCGTAAGTAAAAGGGTGATTTTATGGCAAAACAAATTCGCAAGTTAAAACAAAAAATGATGCCGCAGAAAAAAGAACCGGAAAAAAAGGTGGGCAAAGATTATTTCCTTTTGGTGGTTTTAGCTCTGACATCCATTGTCCTCCTTATCGGTTGGCCGCAATTAGACGCTATGAACCGCATTTTATATGTTCTTCTGATACTTAGCCTATCTTTAACATACCTAAACCGTCACGGAAAATTTTCGGATAGGGCTCATCTTATTATCGAACGTTTAGGCATAGGCACCATAGCCTTTTCCGTTCTAATCTTCGTAGTTATATGTTATAATCAATTCTTTAGGTAATTTGCGCGACTCTGCCAAAGTTGAAAGTTTTACTTGAGGGAGATGTAATTAAATGAAGAAAAAGTTTCTTATCGCGGTTCTGTTTGTTGTTTCTTTATCTTTATTATTAACGGGTTGTGGCGATAAAACCGCGGACAACAAAAGCAAACTCGTCATTTATACATCCATGAAAGAATCCCTTATCGGGGGTATTGTGGAGGGTTTTAAACAGAAACACCCCCAAGTTGAAATAGATTATCAATCCGCAGGCGCAGGGAAACTTATGGAAAAAATCGCCGCCGAACGCCAAAGCGGTCAAATTATGGCGGATATTATCTGGACGAGCGAAGTCCCGGATTTTTACCAGATGAAACATGAAGGATTGTTAGAACAGTATAAGCCTTCGGAATTTCCGAATATTTTAAATCCCTTCGAAGATTATGACGGTTCTTTTACCGCGGCTCGCCTCGGCACCTTGGGA